>NZ_JBNHHB010000343.1:0-3848 GCF_059091905.1 Arthrobacter sp. Dra40 | reverse complement strand
GTACGGGCCTGAGGGAGAACGCGTTGAGTTGTCCGGCCGGGTCCTGGACAACTGGGTAGCGAAGACGGCGAATCTGCTGGCCGAGGAGCTGGACGCCGGGGCCGGAACGACGGTGGGTTTGCAGATGGAACCCCACTGGCGGTCGCTGGTATGGGCGCTGGCAGCGTGGCAGGCCGGCGCCAAGGTCCTGCTGGACGCGGGCGGGCACGCCCCGGACGTGCTGGTGGCCGCGGATCCGGCGGTGGTGACCGGGGCAAGCAGCCCGCACCGCGTCGTCGTCGCCCTGGGTGCACTCCAGCTGCGCTGGCCCGAGGAACTGCCCGACGGCATCCTGGACTACGCCGCGGAGGTTCGGTCGTACGCGGATGAGTACCTGGGACTGGACACCTTGGCGCCAGAGGATGTCGCCGCTGAATACGACGGAGGAACCCTCACCTTCGCCCGGCTTCTGGGCTGGCCCGGACCGGCCGGAAACCTGCTGGTGCCGGCGCAAACCCCGTGGCCTGAGGTGCTGGGCAACGCTCTGGCAACCTGGCAGAACGGCAGGACAGTAGTGCTGGTGCACCAGCAGGTGGAAGTGACCCAGCGCCTCGTGGACAGCGAACGGGTCACTGCCAAGCTCTGAACCGGCCCCCGGTGCCGCTGCTAACTCCCGGTGGCCCCGGGTGCCTGCGGGCCGTCCACATCCGCCGCACTGTTCACGGGACGGTGGGTGGCTGGAGGCTCTTCCGGGTGGCGTTCGAAGATTTCCCCGTCCGCAGCGAACTCCGGCTCTGCGTCCAGTTCGGCGTTGAACACCAGGAAGCGGTAAGCGAAGAAACGCATGACAGTGGCCAAGACGGTTCCGAAGATGCCGGCGAACAGCAGCGCAGTACGGTCCGTCACCTCCAACGGGTAGCGGGCTATCCACACGCAGCCAGCGGAAATCACCATGCCAATGACGTTGATGACGACGAACAGCACCAGCTCCCGCACCACGTTCGCCTGGCGCCGGTGCCGGAACGTCCAGTAGCGGTTGGCGATCCAGGAAAAAAGGGTGGCCACCGAGGCGGATACAAACCGCGCCTTCACCACACTCTCGTCCATGGGCCCGTTGATCAGCCACCAGTACACGCAGTTGTCCACGATGAAGGCGATCCCGCCGACCGTGCCGAACTTCGCTACTTCCCGCCAAAAAAGGGACACGATGCCGCGGATGCGCTCGGAAATAGTCCGGTTCATGATCGGAGGTATGTCCCTTTCGTTCGGATGCCGGAGGATGCACCGGCCGACGCATCATTGTATTGCTCCAGTCTGGGCGTTACCTAGGACGTACCCGCCGGCGTGCGAAATGCGGTTCGTCCGGAGTCCGTTCGGTACCCTGACTAGGTGAGTTTCCCAGTAATCGGCGTAGTGGGCGGCGGCCAGCTCGCCCGAATGATGGCCCCCTGTGCGGTGGAGCTCGGCTTTGAACTGCGCGTTCTGGCCGAGGCCGGCGACGTATCCGCGGTCTCCGCCGTCCGCGCGGCACCTGTGGGCGACTACCGGGACCTCCAGGCGCTGCGGGATTTCGCGCAGGACCTGGACGTCATGACCTTTGACCACGAACATGTCCCCACCGAACACCTTCAGGCCTTGATTGCCGAAGGCGTCAACGTGCAGCCGCCTCCCGCTGCCCTGATCCATGCGCAGGACAAGCTGGTCATGCGCGCGGTCGTTGACAAGCTGGGACTCCCCAACCCAGCATGGGGGGCAGTGTCCAACGTGGAGGAACTGGTTGACTTCGGCGAAAGGACCGGCTGGCCGGTCGTGCTCAAGACGCCGAGGGGAGGCTACGACGGCAAGGGAGTGCGGATCATCCGCGATGCGGCCGCGGCAGTTGAAGCTTCCGACTGGTTCACCGGGGGCGCCCTGCTGGCCGAAGAGAAAGTCGACTTCAGCCGTGAGCTCTCGGCTCTGGTGGCCAGGACTCCGTCCGGGGAATCACGGGCATGGCCGGTGGTGCACACCATCCAGGTGGACGGTGTCTGTGACGAAGTGATCGCGCCGGCGCAGGATCTGCCCGAAGACGTCGCCGCGGCTGCCCAGCAGGCAGCGCTGCGGCTGGCCGATGAGCTGGGTGTGACCGGCGTGATGGCCGCAGAGTTGTTCGCCACGCCGGGACGCGGGGCAGGCTTCGTGATCAACGAACTGGCCATGCGTCCGCACAACACCGGCCATTGGACCCAGGACGGGTCGGTCACCAGCCAGTTCGAGCAGCACCTGCGGGCCGTCTTGGACCTGCCGCTGGGCGACACGTCGGTGCTCGGCAGCGTCGTCGTCATGAAGAACTATCTGGGTGGCGCGAATACGGATTTGTTTTCGGCCTACCCGCGCGCGCTGGCGGCTGAACCGTCCGTCAAGCTGCACGGCTACGGCAAGTCGGTCCGCCCCGGCCGGAAGATCGGCCATGTGAATGTGGTGGGCAGCGATGCGTCGCAGGTGGAGGAACTTCGCCGGCGCGCGGACCGTGTCGCGGCAATTGTCCGTGACGGCGTGGACCCCCAGGAAGGCAAACCATGAGCACCAAGCCGATCGTCGGCGTCGTGATGGGGTCGGATTCCGACTGGCCCGTCATGGAAGCCGCCGCGCAGGCGCTGGAGGAATTCGGCGTCCCCTACGAGGCCGATGTCGTCTCCGCGCACCGCATGCCGGAAGACATGATCGGCTACGGCCGCGACGCGCATGCCCGGGGACTGCGGATTATCATCGCCGGCGCCGGCGGTGCCGCGCACCTGCCCGGCATGCTCGCCTCCGTGACCCCGCTTCCGGTGATCGGCGTGCCGGTGCCGCTGAAGTACTTGGACGGCATGGACTCCCTGCTCTCCATCGTGCAAATGCCGGCGGGCGTGCCGGTAGCGACGGTGTCCATCGGAGGAGCGCGCAACGCCGGCCTGCTCGCGGTCCGGATGCTGGCAGCCGGAGGTGACGAGCTGGCCGGGCGGCTGCAGCCCGCTCTGCTGGAGTTTGCCTCCGGCCTGCGCCAGACCGCCTACGACAAGGGAGCAGCGCTGCGTGAACGCGTTTCCGGCTCCGGCGAGGCCTAGCCGGTGAGCCCGCAGCCGCGCAGGCAGCCTTCGGGATCTTCTGCGTGCGGGGTGACCGATCCGGTCCGCTACCCCCAGCATGCTTCGGCACCGGTGCGCACCAAACGCGCCTTCGTCCTGCTGCTGCTGACCCTCGTCGTCCCGGGCAGCGCCCAAATCGTGGCAGGGGACCGCAGGCTGGGCCGACGCGCCCTGGCCGTGACGCTGCTGGTCTGGGCCGCCATTCTGGTCGCAGGCGTCGTGGCCTTGCTGGACTGGCCGCTGCTGGTGAACGTGGCCTCCAACCGCTGGGGTTCACTGGCATTGGTGGTGGTGCTGGCGGCGCTGGCGCTGTTCTGGGCCTTCCTGTTCCTGAATACCCTTCGCATTATCAGGCCGAATCTGCTGGCCCCGGGAGCCAAGCCGGTGGTGGCTGTGACGCTGGTTGCCCTGATGGTGCTCACCAGCGGCAGCCTGGGCTATGCCGCCTACCTGCTCAACGTGAGCCGAAACGCCTTCAGCAGCATCTTCGAGACCCGGCCGGCCTTCGACCCCGTGGACGGCCGCTACAACTTCCTGCTGATGGGCGGCGACGCCGGCGCCGGACGTGTCGGGCTGCGCCCGGACAGCATTCAGGTGGTCAGTGTCGATGCGAAAACCGGACAGACCGTCATGTTCGGGATCCCGAGGAACTTCCAGAACGCTCCGTTCCCGGAAGACTCCCCCATGCACGAGGTCTATCCCAACGGCTTCAACTGCGGGGACGAGTGCATCATCAACGCCCTGTACGTGGACGTGGAGCAA
>NZ_JBNHHB010000342.1:0-3850 GCF_059091905.1 Arthrobacter sp. Dra40 | reverse complement strand
CCGAGAATAGAACAGGATTTTTAAGTCGAGGAGGTATACCATATGCGCGGAGATATATCACCGAACGTTTTGCTTTCAGAGGGAGGTGAGACAACGAGCGATAAAACATAAGTCGCAAGAACTTTTTAACGTTCATCGAAACTCCTTTTGAGTAGGGCTGGTACTAATCGACTGCCGTCTAAATAGTGCGGTTGTAATCACGATCAGGACAAGGCTCCTAACTACTTCCGCAACTACTAGGAAGATCGCCATGCTCAGAGCGCGACCATCGAAGTACAGAAAACCATAGAGCAGCACTGCGGCAGATTGAACGCCGGCGATGATCAAAAATGTGCCACCATGCCCCGCCATTGCGATAAGACCATGACAAAGGCCAGTTGAAGCGTTCAAACAGGCTGCTATAACCAAAACTACAGCGGTGGTCCAAGCCTCGCCGTAAGATGGTCCCAGTAGTCCCTCGGTACGTTCTTGTCCGAGGAGTAAGAGTCCGGCTAGTACCGCGAGAGCTGGTACGACCCCGATTACCGTCGATGCCATGAGCTCTTTTAGTAGTACGCGTAGTTGTTTCGCGTATAAGAGACCGCGGACGCGGGGGAGAAAGACCGATGACGCGGAGGTAGATGCGAGAGCTGCAGCGGAATGAATCCTTTGGCCAACTTCGTAAACAGCGGCCTGGGGAACCGAATTTAGACCAACGATGAGGATAGGTGCTCGTGAAGCAATAACGCTTAGCGCTGACCCGGCACCTAAAGGGAAGATCTTCTGCCACTCGCGTCTAGCGATTTGAATGTTTCTCGCTCCTCGCCTGATCATTGGTCGCAGAAAAAACAACATTAGCACGGCAACAAGTACAACAGCCATCGCCTGCCCAGGTATGAATAAGCTCGGTGAAACCAACGAGCATACAACGAGCAAAAGAATAGCAACAAGCGGTAAAACCACAGCGTCCAAAGCTTGGCTTAACATCAGTGCTTCTCGTGCACGCAGATGGCACGACCAAAGCCGCTGAAAAGCCGAAGCGAACATGATTAACGGAATACTGATCGCCAGCGACAGGTTCGTTGTTCCGGCAGCAGCATAGGCTACTAATGTTCCAGCGACTATCAGTAAGGGTATCCACAGGATCTTAAGTAGTGCTAGGCTTGATCCTCTGCATCTGGCGTAGTATTCCGATCGGTTTCCGCTTTGCCAAATTTGAGGCAACTCGCGTAAGACGTAAAGGTCAAGTCCGACAGTACCTCCCACTCGTGCAATGATCGCACAACTCCAAAGAATGCCATTTTCACCCACCTGTTCGATGGGGAAAACAATAATCGCAAGCCCAACAAGAATTAGTTGGAGCAGAGCCCCGACGATGCGAATTCCTGTTACGATAATCCCTTGAGCTAGTAGACTAGATGTTCGCACTACGAACCCAAATACCGGTCAAGGAATCTGCCATAGTAGAGCTGGAGAACTCTCGACTCCAGCGGTCTCTCCCCGCCTCTCCGAGGGATTTTGCGAGCAATTCGTTTGAGCACAATCGTGATAGTGCCTCTGATAGCCGTTCAGAGTCGTTGGGGGGAATCAGAATTCCCTCGCTATCGTTATCTACTATGTCTGGTATTCCACCAACATCCGTCGCGACGACAGCGGTTCCGAGAGACATCGCCTCAAGTAAAGTTAGCGGCATGTTTTCGAAGTGGGAAGGTAGAACTACGACCCAGGCTTCCCTCATGAGCTCCATCGTCCGAGCGTGCGAGAGCCACCCCTTCACACACACGCGATAGGTCGGCCCGGCTAGGGCATTTCGAACCAGATCGTCTTGGTCGCCCCCAATGAGGATGAGCTCCGCCTGCAAATCTGGATTCAGAGCACGGAAAGCTTCAAGGAGTTCGACCACGCCCTTGTTCCGGGACATTCGTCCAGCGAAGACGATGGAGGGATATGGGGTTTTAGGCAGGGACCGCTGATAGTAAGTGGGTGCCACTGTACCATTCGGGATAATTGAGACTCGGTCCTTGGCCACCCCCAGTTCATCAACAAGAAAAGACTGCCAAGTAGGTGTCAGAGCGATAATTCGCACCGCCCACTCAAAGTACTTCTGTATGAGGCGCCTGCAAACAGGATTGGTCGTATCCATAAACTCACGGTAACGTCCGCCGTGCAAGTGAATCACATAAGGTATTCGCATGATCCTAGCCACCACGGCCGCCAGTACGTTACGATAAGTGCTTCCTCTCGACGCGGTATTAAAATGGATAATATCGCATTTTCGTCCTAGTAGGATCCACCATATGCGTATTTGCTCTTGAAGAGAGGCCCACAACTTCCCACCGTCCCCCCGAGGGTCGGCGAACACCAGATCGAAACGTCGCGAATTTTCAAGGTGACACTTCAGCGTCTTCATGACCTGAGAAATGCCACCTCTGGATTCAGGGTGGTCGCCTACGGCCAGAACTCTGATCACAAGTTCGACTCCAAAGAACAAAGACATGCCTCTTCGAAGACACAGGAATGAGTCGTGCGAACCATTAAAAGGAAGTCTTTCTGAGTGCCGAGGGCGCAACTGAACGAGCTTCAGTTAGCGTCTCAAGTGTCAAACTGTCTAAGTTGGCTCGTACAGCCAAACCTCTTTTAGCTAGCTCGCGGCTGATCTGCTCCTGATGATCGTCCACATGCTCACCAAACCTACGCTCGCGAGTGGCTAAGACGGGGATCTTACCTAACTCGAGAATCCTCAGCGCGGACCCCACTCCCGCGTGGCTGATTACGACGTCGGCTTCTTGTACGCACCTATCGAATTCATCAGAACGGAGGTGTCTGTCCACTTTCCCTACTAGCCCAGGTCGTTCAGTCACTCCCACCTGCCATACGATCTCGTGTGTTTTTCCAAAGGCTTGCTCGACTGCGTCAACCAACCGGTCAAACCTATAGGGTTTGATTGTTCCCAAGGTAACGAACAGACGCAGAGATCCCTTGGCCTCTGGGGCTACTCTCACCGGCTCGTAGTCGTCTAGAACGGATGGACCTAACTTCCAGCGGCGACCGGCCCAGTTGTGATGTTGGGTGTACAAGTCAGTCGCCGGCATGAAAGAGACGATTCGTCCGCTAAGGGAAGGCCCGTCAAATCTAGAAACACTCTCCAGATATGTTCTCTTCAGGCCGCGAAGAGCGGCGGCGAGGAAAACAGGAACTGCTATGGCTGCGCCAGTGCTAACTGCGACCTGATAGTCGTCGCGGCGAAGAGCCCTGAAGATACGAGGTACACACCGCGCAGCTTGTTTCCAATCGCGAGAGGCAATGTAGGGTATGTAGAGGACATTCTTTTCCTCCACGAGCAGCGACCTCGATTGCTCGTTCTCAAAGGTGATCCACAGAGGGTCGTCTCCAACGTTTATGCGATGCCTTAGTTTATGTAACTGCGCTAGGTGACCGCCTGTAGAAGCCGCCAGCACCGCTTTTTTTTTGCCAAAATCCATCCAGTACTGACTTTCTTCGAATCTTCGTTTTCTGTAGCACGTTCCATCCCGGGAGAGGTTATGCTCGGCTGCAAGCTTAACCCCGCTCGCGAGAAGAACCAAACAAGGCACAGGCGTGACTGCTGGTCCAGGCGACTCCCAATAGTTTTTGCTGGACGTGTCGCAATCGGCGGTTGCCTTCGGTCCAAAACTCGTTGGCTGATCCTTCTGATCCTGGAGACCGTCTGGTGCAACTCCACTCGGTTTTATGGGAGCGTGCGAGCAAGAGGGCACCACATACGTCGTCTCAGGACCTACATAAGATCAGGCTCGGAAAGCTGCCAGTGTCTGACGCCTGGTGACGGCGTTTGCATTGGCATAAGCCAATTCTACTGCAATGTATTGCGTCC
>NZ_JBNHHB010000341.1:0-3864 GCF_059091905.1 Arthrobacter sp. Dra40 | reverse complement strand
GCGCTATGACCCTGCCGCCGGCGAGCCCGAGGATCTGGACCTCGACGTGGCGGGCGTGCTGAATGAACTGTTCAATGAGGATCCGCGAGTCCCCGAAGAAACGCTCTGCACGCGACCGTGCAGTATCGAAAGCTGCCCTCAGGTCTTCGTCATTGTCGGCAACTATCATTCCGATGCCGCCTCCGCCTCCGGATGGCTTGACGATGACCGGATAGCCGACAGCGTTGGCGATCTTTACTGCCTCTGTGGAGTCACTCACCGGTTCGGCTGATCCGGTCGCCACCGGCACGCCGGCGGCCTGCATCAGGTTTCGGGCGTTGATCTTGTCCGCCACCATGTCCATCGATTCCGGCGAAGGCCCCACCCACGTGATGCCGCTTTCAATGACCCGCCGGGCGAAACCGGAATTTTCAGCGAGAAAACCGTAGCCCGGGTGGATGGCCGAAGCCCGGACAGTTCTGGCCGCGTCCATCAGTTTGTCGACATTCAGGTAGGATTCGGCGGGATTCGCAGGACCTAGGGAGACAAATTCCGAGGCTTCCTTCACGAACGGCAGCTCTGTATCCACATCCGAGCAGACGGCGATGGTCCGGATACCCAGGGCATTCGCTGTGCGGATGATGCGCCGGGCGATCTCGCCCCGGTTGGTGACCAGAAGGGATTCAAATAACGGCGTAGTCATGTGCTGACGACTCCTCTGGCGATGAGGCGCGACTTGGCCGAGGCCCGGAAACGGTCTGCAAGGACCGCGAGAACGAGCGCCAACCCCAAAGCGATGCTCTGCATGTTGGTATCGAGCCGCATGAAGTTCATCCCGTTGCCCAGCAGCATGATGAAGATGACGCCCAGGACAGTGCCGCCGACGCCGCCGCGGCCGCCCTGGAGCGAGGCTCCGCCGATGACGGCAGCGGTGATGGATTGCAGGGCAAAAGCACCCCCGAAGGTCGGTTGCCCCGAGCCGCTGCGGGCGGTCAAGAGGTAGGCCGCGATAGAGGACAGAACGGCGCAGATTACGTAGGTGGCAATCAGGTTCCGCCGCACCTGGATGCCCGCGGTTTTTGCTGCCAAGGCATTTCCACCGATCGCATACAGGTGACGACCGAAGGTTGTCCATTTCAGGGCCACGAATACAATCGCCAGGATCGGCAGTGCTACGAGAACCAGGTTGGGTATGCCCACGGTGAAGCCTGACCCCAGCCCGACTATGTAGTCCCTTGGCAGGCCGGACACGGTGGCTCCGCCGCTGTAGACCAGCGTGATGCCCGTGACAATGGTAGCGGTGGCTAGTGTCACAATGAACGGGTTGACCTTGAGGAAGGCAACTCCGAGGCCGTTGGCCATCCCGACGACGAGCCCGACTGCGATGCAGACGACGAAACCCATGATCATGGACTGGCCCGAGAATTCCGGTATGCCACCATAGACTTTCTGCATCATGGTGGCAGACACAATGGAAGACAGGGCGACGGTTGCCCCTACAGACAGATCAAATCCGCCCGTTACCAGTACCAGCATCTGCCCCAGGGAGATCAGCAGGAGCGTGACGGATTGCTGGGAGACGGACAGCAGGTTGTCCGGCTGCAGGAAGCGGTCATTTGCCAAGGCAAAGACGACCACCATCACGATCAGCAGCGGCGGCAGCGGGCCGACGCTGCTGAAGAACCTGAGCCAGAACTGGCGGTTTACTTTCTTGGTACCTCCGACGGCGGTCGCCGGGCCTCTCACTTCGGTTGTTGACATGGCAGTCCTTATGCTGATGCGTCTACTGCATGCCCGAAGGCACCAGCGACAACGGCTTCGTTTGTGATCTGGTTACCAACGAGCTCGGCCTGCACACGCCCGCCGTTCATCACGTAGACCCGGTCGGCAAGTCCCACAACCTCCTCGAGGTCCGATGAGACCATGAGGACGCCGGCGCCGTCCCTGCACAGTTTGCGGAGATTGGCGTAAATTTCCTGGCGGGCCCCGACATCCACGCCGGAAGTAGGCTCGGCCACCACGAAAACCTTCCGCTCCCGCGTCAGGGCGCGCGCCAAAACGACCTTCTGTTGATTGCCGCCCGACAGGGCCCGGGCATCCGCAGTCACGGACCGCGGCCGGATATCGAGCCGCTCGGCCAGCGCCTGCGCTAGGGAGCGGATCTTTGCTCCGTGGATCAGCCCCAGCGTGCTGTACTTCTTAATCCGGTTGACTTCAAGAGCAATGTTTTCCTGAACGCTGAGATCAAGCGCCAGGGCCTCCCGCCTGCGGTCCTCCGGCATGAAGCCGATTCCCGCCTGGATCATCTGGCGAGGGTTTGGCCGACTGAATTTCCTGCCGTTAACGGAGACGGAACCGCTGGACAGGGGGATGAGACCCAGGACAGCCTTTGCGAGTTCGCTTTTCCCCGAACCCACGAGCCCGGCCACGGCAACAATCTCACCCTGGCACACCCGCAGGGACGCATGGGCGACCTTGCCGTCGGCCGTAGACGCATTCTCTATCTCCAGCAGGGGTTCCCCCTTGGTCTCGGCCTTTTCCGGATAGACGGCCGCGAGTTCCCGGCCGACCATGTCTGTGATCAACTGCTCTTCGGAAACCTCCTCGAGGGTATGGGTTGAAATGAACGTGCCGTCCCGCATCACGGTGACCCGGTCGCCGAGGCGCCGGACTTCCTCCATTCGGTGGGTGATGTAGAGAAGCGCCCAGTCTTCGTCCCGGAGCTGGTCTATGATCCGGAAAAGCCGGTCCGCTTCCCGCTCGCTGATGGCAGCCGTCGGCTCATCGAGAAGGAGGATGCCCGGCGTCCCGAGCAGCCCCTTGGTGATCTCCACAAGCTGCTGTTCGGCCCTGGGCAGCGTCCCCACCTCCGCGTCCGGGTCTATTGCCGCCCCAAGCTGACCGACCTTATCCCGGGCAACGGCCCGCATCTTTTTGCGGTTGACGAACCCGAAAGTTTTTAACTCCCGGCCAAGGAACAGATTCTCGGTCACGGACAGCGTCGGGGCCAAGCTGAAATCCTGCAGCACGACGTTGATGCCCAGTTTGCGGGCATTCGCCGGAGAATGGTGGGCAACTTCCGAGCCGCGGACGGTGATTGTTCCGCTGTCGGGCAGGTAGTTACCCAGAAGGATGTTCACCAGGGTTGATTTTCCCGCGCCGTTCTCGCCCAGCAGGATGTGTACTTCGCCGGGGTAAAGGTCGATTGACATACCTTTGAGTGCCCTCACGGGCCCGAACGTCTTGACGATATTGCTGAGTGCAACGATCGAATGCTGTTCCAATGCCAGCTTCACTCCCTTCCGATGCGAGTGCCCCACTAACCGGAATCGCGGGTGGGGTCCGGCCCCCGATGGATGGATCAGCTCTCCGGTGTCCAGCTCGTGACCGTCTTAAAGTCCCGGGGTGCGAACATCTCGGTGTAGGGCACGTCGTTGGCGTTCGCTTTGGTGATCATCTTGGGAACGGGGCCGGAGGTTGGCGCCTCCAGCTTCTGGCCTTCCAGCATCCGGACGGCTTGGTCGACGGCCATGCGTCCCTGGACGGTGGTGAAGTCCGTTGGCGAACCTACGGCGTCGCCGGCGACGATCGCGTCGTAGACGGGCGGAATGATGTCAAAGGCATAGACGTCAACTTTTCCCGTCATGTTGGCGTTCCGTACAGCATTCACGCCGGCTTCGGCAGCAATGTCCACTCCGACGATGTGGGTGATGTCGGGATGCACCTTGAGTGTGTCTTCAATGAGATTCTGCTGGATTTCCAGGCCTGGATCGGCGCGCCGCATCTCTGCCATCTTGACGTTGGTTCCTTTGATGGTGTCCTGGAAGCCTTTGACTGCGGCGTCGGACCATCCGGCGCCTTCCGGGCCGGGGAAGAAGCCCACCA
>NZ_JBNHHB010000340.1:0-3867 GCF_059091905.1 Arthrobacter sp. Dra40 | reverse complement strand
TGGTGGGCTTCTTCCCCGGCCCGGAAGGCGCCGGATGGTCCGACGCCGCAGTCAAAGGCTTCCAGGACACCATCAAAGGAACCAACGTCAAGATGGCGGAGATGCGGCGCGCCGATCCAGGCCTGGAAATCCAGCAGAACCTCATTGAGGACACCCTCAAGGTGCATCCCGAGATCACCCACATCGTCGGAGTGGACATTGCTGCCGAAGCCGGCGTGAATGCTGTACGGAACGCCAACATGACGGGAAAAGTTGACGTCTATGCCTTCGACATCATTCCGCCCGTATACGACGCGATCGTGGCCGGCGACGCCGTAGGTTCGCCAACGGACTTCACCACCGTCCAGGGACGCATGGCCGTTGACCAAGCCGTCCGGATGCTGGAAGGCCAGAAGCTGGAGGCACCAACCTCCGGCCCCGTGCCCAAGATGATCACCAAAGCGAACGCCAAAGACGTGCCCTACACGGAGATGTTCGCACCCCGGGACTTTAAGACGGTCACGAGCTGGACGCCGAAGAGTTGATCCATCCACCGGAGCCGGGCCCCACGCGCGAGTCCGGTCACGGGGTGAGGCCCTCGCATCGGAAGGGAGTGAAGCTGGCTTTGGAACAACATGCGATCGTTGCACTCAGCAATATCGTCAAGACGTTCGGGCCCGTGAGGGCACTCAAAGGAATGTCACTCGACCTTTACCCCGGCGAAGTACACATCCTGCTGGGCGAGAACGGCGCGGGAAAATCAACCCTGGTGAACATCCTCCTGGGCAACTACCTGCCCGACAGCGGAACAATCACCGTCCGAGGCTCGGAAGTTGCCCACCATTCTCCGGCGAATGCCCGCAAACTGGGCATCAACGTCGTGCTGCAGGACTTCAGCTTGGCCCCGACGCTGTCCGTGACCGAGAATCTGTTCCTTGGCCGCGAGCTAAAAACCTTCGGGTTCGTCAACCGCAAAAAGATGCGGGCCGTTGCCCGGGAAAAGGTCGGTCAGCTTGGGGCGGCAATAGACCCGGACGCGGAGGTGGGGACGCTGCCCAGGGCTGAACAGCAGCTTGTCGAGATCACCAAGGGGCTGCTCGGAACGCCCGGCATCCTCCTTCTCGACGAGCCCACGGCTGCCATCAGCGAGCGGGAAGCAGACCGGCTTTTCCGGATCATAGACCGGCTCCGGGACGAAGACTGGGCGCTTCTCTACATCACCCACCGGATGGAGGAAGTCCGGCGCCTCGGAGACCGGGTCACCGTGATGCGGGACGGCACGTTCATTTCGACCCATACCCTCGAGGAGGTTTCCGAAGAGCAGTTGATCACAGACATGGTCGGCCGGGAACTCGCGGCCGTCTATCCGGAAAAGGCCGAAACCAAGGGGGAACCCCTGTTGGAGATTGAGGACGCATCCACGGCCGACGGCAAGGTCGCCCATGCGTCCCTGCGGGTGTGCCAGGGTGAAATTGTTGCCGTGGCCGGGCTCGTCGGTTCGGGGAAAAGCGAACTCGCAAAGGCTGTCCTCGGTCTCATCCCCCTGTCCAGCGGTTCCGTCTCCGTTAACGGCAGGAAATTCAGCCGTCCAAACCCTCGCCAGATGATCCAGGTGGGTATCGGCTTCATGCCGGAGGACCGCAGGCGGGAAGCCCTGGCACTTGATCTCAGCGTGCAGGAAAACATTGCTCTTGAAGTCAACCGCATTAAGGCGTACAGCACGCTGGGGCTGATCCACGGAGCAAAAATCCGATCCCTCGCGCAGTCGCTGGCCAAGCGGCTCGATATCCGGCCGCGTTCCGTGACTGCCGAGGCCCGGGCCCTGTCGGGCGGCAATCAACAGAAGGTCGTTCTGGCGCGCGCCCTGACGCGGGACCGGAAGGTTTTCGTGGTGGCCGAGCCTACCTCCGGCGTGGATGTCGGGGCCCGCCAGGAAATCTATGCCAATCTCCGAAAACTGTGCAGGGACGGCGCCGGCGTCCTCATGATCTCATCCGACCTCGAGGAGGTCGTGGGACTTGCCGACCGGGTCTATGTGATGAACGGCGGGCGTGTGCAGGCCGAGCTCGTTGGCAACCAAATCACAAACGAAGCCGTTGTCGCTGGTGCCTTCGGGCATGCAGTAGGCGCACCAGCATAAGGACTGCCATGTCAACAACCGAAGTGAAAGGCCCGGCGACCGCCGTCGGAGGTACCAAGAAAGTAAACCGCCAGTTCTGGCTCAGGTTCTTCAGCAGCGTCGGGCCGCTGCCGCCGCTGCTGATCGTGATGGTGGTCGTCTTTGCCTTGGCAAATGACCGCTTCCTGCAGCCCGACAACCTGCTGTCCGTCGCCCAGCAATCCGTCACGCTCCTGCTGATTTCCCTGGGACAGATGCTGGTATTGGTAACCGGCGGATTTGACCTGTCTGTAGGGGCAACCGTCGCGCTGTCATCCATTGTCTCTGCCACGATGATGCAGAAAGTCTATGGTGGCATACCGGAATTCTCCGGCCAGTCCATGATCATGGGCTTCGTCGTCTGCATCGCAGTCGGGCTTGTCGTCGGGATGGCCAACGGCCTCGGAGTGGCCTTCCTGAGGGTCAACCCGTTCATCGTGACACTTGCCACCGCCACCATCGTCACAGGCATCACGCTGGTCTACAGTGGCGGAGCCACCGTTTCCGGTCTGCCAAGGGAGTACATCGTCGGGCTGGGTTCAGGCTTGACCATGGGCATACCCAACCTGGTTCTCGTAACACTGCCGATCCTGGCGATTGTTTTCGTCGCACTGAAATGGACTACCTTTGGCCGCCACCTCTATGCCATCGGCGGAAATGCCCTGGCAGCAAAAACCGCGGGCATCCAGGTGCGGCGCAACCTGATTGCCACCTACGTCATCTGCGCCGTTCTGTCCTCTATCGCGGCCTACCTCCTGACCGCCCGCAGCGGCTCAGGGCAACCGACCTTTGGGGGTGCCTTTGCCCTTCAATCCATCACCGCTGCCGTCATCGGCGGTGCCTCGCTCCAGGGCGGCCGCGGCGGCGTCGGCGGCACTGTCCTGGGTGTCATCTTCATCATGCTGCTGGGCAACGGGATGAACTTCATGCGTCTCGATACCAACATGCAGAGCATCGCTTTAGGGTTGGCGCTCGTTCTCGCGGTCCTTGCAGACCGTTTCCGGGCCTCGGCCAAGGCGCGCCTCATCGCCAAAGGAGTCGTCAGCTCATGACCACGCCCTTATTTGAATCCCTTCTGGTCACCAACCGGGGCGAGATCGCCCGGCGTATCATCCGCACAGCCAATGGGCTGGGAATCCGGACCATCGCCGTCTGCTCGGATGTGGATACAGAACTGCCCTTCGTGAAGGAAGCCTCGGAATTTGTCTCCCTCGGTCCGGCGAATCCTACCGAGTCCTACCTGAACGTCGACAAACTGATGGACGCGGCTCGAAGTGTCCGCGCTTCGGCCATCCACCCGGGCTACGGTTTCCTCGCCGAAAATTCCGGTTTCGCCCGGCGGGTCATTGAGAGCGGCATCACGTGGGTGGGGCCTTCGCCGGAATCGATGGACATGGTGGCGGACAAAATCAACGCCCGGAACCTGATGCAGGCCGCCGGCGTGCCGGTGGCGACCGGATCTGCCGAACCGGTGAGCGACTCCGCAGAGGCAGTAAAGATCGCCAACGCTGTCGGCTATCCGGTCATCGTCAAGCCATCCGGGGGCGGAGGCGGCATCGGAATGATAGTTGCCGACAATGACGAAGACCTGAGGGCAGCGTTCGATACTGCACGGTCGCGTGCAGAGCGCTTTTTCGGGGACTCGCGGATCCTCATTGAACAGTTCATTCAGCACGCCCGCCACGTCGAGGTCCAGATCCTCGGGCTCGCCGGCGGCAGGGTCATAGCGC
>NZ_JBNHHB010000339.1:0-3888 GCF_059091905.1 Arthrobacter sp. Dra40 | reverse complement strand
CCATGAGCACCATGTCCAGTGTAGGGTAGGCGAACGCGCTCCCGTGGGCTTGCGGCACGTAGCCGGCATTTCCATCGCGGCGGACGACGCCTTCCCTTGACGGAATCAATCCGGCAGCGCAGCGTACCAGTGTGGTCTTTCCGCTTCCGTTCGGGCCCAGCACGGCCGTCGCGGTGCCGGCGGGGACGCTGAAGCTGACACCGCGGAACGTCCATTCACGCGGGCTGTAACCGAACCCTACGCCGTCGAGCTCAAGCACTGTCCCAAATCCTGTCCCGGTTCCGGCGCAGCAGCAGGAAGAACACCGGTGCGCCGACCAGCGCAGTGAGCACTCCGAGCGGGATCTCCCCGGCCGTCAGGGTGCGGGCGATGGTGTCGATCACGATGATGTAGGCCCCGCCGAGCAGGAACGTCACCGGCAGCAGCACCCGGTGGTCAGGCCCCACCCACATGCGGGCCAGGTGCGGGATGACCAAGCCCACCCAGCCGACCGCTCCGCTGACAGCGACGGCACCCGCGACGATCAGCGCCACGGCCACCAGCACTACCCAGCGCAGGACTCCGGGCCGTAGTCCCAGCGCGGCAGCGTCTTCGTCGCCCAGGGAGAGGACATTGATCCGCCAGCGCAGGGCCAAGAGTACGACGGCGCCCAGGAGGACCGGGATTACCGCCACCAGAACCTTCGCGAAGGTAGCGGAGGCAACGCTGCCGAGCAGCCAGAAGACGATGGCCGGCAGCGTAGTGTTCGGATCCGCGATGTAGGTAATGAAGCCCACGAGCGCCGAGAAGAAGGAGCCGATGACCACCCCGCCCAGCACGATCATCAGCAGGGGCGTCCCGCCGCGCCCCGACGTGATCACGAAAAGCAGGACGAGGGCCACGAGTCCGAAGACGAACGCGCCGGTGACCAGCAGCAGGGAACCTAAACCGAGCAACAGGGCCAGGGCACCGCCGAAGGATGCACCGGAGGACACCCCGATGATCTCGGGACTGACCAGCGGGTTACGGAAGATAGCCTGCAGTGCGGCCCCGCCGAGCGACAGCCCGGCCCCCACCAGCAGCGCGAGCAGGACCCTGGGCAGCCGGACGAGCAGGACGACGCTCTCTTCCGTGGCGCTGACCTCGGGGGCGGCGGGGAAGAGCTGGGCGGCGAGGATCTGGACAACATGCCACAGCGGAACGTTATACCGGCCCACGGCCAGTGCCACCAGTCCAACAACAGCCATCAGGCACGTTGAAAGTGCGACCGGTGTGAAAATCGCCCTGCGGCCGGACCGTGGGCCCGGTTTCCCGCGCGCACCGGAACCCCCGGCCGCCTTGCGCCGGCTGCCTAATCGTGCAGAGGGGGCCTCATCCAACATCGAACTGCCGGTAGGCGGCGGATGCGCGGTTCTGCTCGGTCCAGAGGATTTTGTCGCAGTCCGCCGCGGTGGGCTCGTAGTTGTAAAGCATCCGGTAGTAATCGGCAATCTTCCCGCGCAACCCCGACCGCTGCTGCGGGAAGGCGATGTCGCTCAACCAGTGCCACATGAGCGGCGACTCCTGGCCCGGAGGATCCCATCGATAGCCGCCGAGCGGAACCTTGTAGATTCGCCGGGACCGAACCGCGGCGACGTCCTTCCACACCGGGTCTGTGTAGAGATCCTGCGGCATGGCGTCGTCGAAATTGCCCAGCAGAATGATCTCGGGGTTCCAGCGCAGGACCTGCTCCACGTCCAGTCCCACCATCCCGGTACCTGGCAGCGGGTCCTTGCCGGTGGCGGGATTGCTGCCGCCCACCAGCTTGATGTAGAAGTCGTTGTACGTCTTGGCGGCCGCCACTTTGAGACCGCCGGTGAACCGGTTAAAGTACAAAATGCTCGGCCCTGGACCGTTGCGCCCCGCCGCGAGCGTCTTGACCTCCGCCAGTTCCCGGTCGCTGCGGGCCTTGATCTCGGTGGCCCGCTGGGGCTTGCCCAGCATGGCGGCGAACATGGCGATCCACGCGTCCACATCCTCCTGCCGGCCGTTGTTGACCAGGCCGATCACCTTCATGCCGGCGTTTTCCAGCGGCGCGACCAGCTGGGAATCACTCCATTGAATGACGACGTCGGGGTTCAGCGCCCGTACGCTCTCGATGTTGGGCGTGAAGTCCTGGGTGGCGACCTCGTGCGGAAGCTTCAGGACCTCGGGAAAAATGGTGCCGAGGATGCCGTCGCGCATCGCCACCCACGACGCGTGATGCATCCCGGCCAGATGTTCTGCACTGCCGTCCACTGCCACCAGCAGCGAAGCGGCCGGCATGGGGATGGTCACCACGCGGCTGACCGGCCGGTCGAAAGTGATGACCTTGCCCTGCTGGTCGCGGAAGCTGATGCCTCCAGGCGTGCCGCTTTCGGTCTGCGCCGGAGCGGTTTTGCCGGCGCCGCAGCCGGCTAGAAAGGCGACGCTGCCACCCAGCCCCATAACTTGCAGGATCGAGCGGCGGTTAATCTCAGCGGTCACGGGCTCGCCCCCAAATGCTGTCGCATTGCGCCGCTTCGGCATCAGGACGCTGAGGCCGCGGTGCTTCGGTTTAACAGCATCGCCCGGGCAGTCAGGCCTGTCAACGCCTTGCGGTGGCTCACCGAAGGAGGGAACGCCGTGATGTGGCAACCCCGGCAGCCACAATGGATCAGCCATGCCTACCTCCGGTGAACCACTGGGGTCAGTGAGGTGAATGACCCCCGGAGCTTTTCTTCCATTCAGTGTCCTGACGGGCCCCAACGTGATCGGGTGTCCATCTTCCTTGCCCGCGTGTCAATGCCGGTGCTACGGTCGAAACAGCCTTAGCGGAAGGTGACACAGCATGGTCATCGACGGCGCCCAGTTGTTTGTTCGTTATGCTTACCCGCCCAATGCCCGGGGCAGCTGCGGTCCGCCGGACAGCGACGCGCTTCTCCACTACGGACAGAGCGGAATCACGGATCCGGGGCTCCGTGAACTCGCGAAAGGTTTCGCCGGCGCTTACCCGTACTTGGAACTGATCGCCGGATCGACCGGCATCCACGATCCATTGGACCGCCGCGTCGTGGAGGCCTACTGGGTGGGCAATGGCTTGTTGGATGCCGTGGGAATTCGTCACATGGGCAATTCCATGGAGGACCGCTTCAGGGCTCGAACCGGCCGGCAGTTCCCGCACCTGGTGGAAGGGGTCCTGGCCGGCGGCGTTCCCCACCACAGCTTCCATGTCTTCGAAATTTACCCCTGGCTTGGTTTGCTGCGCGACGAGCGGCGGTACGCGACGGCGCTCACCGTGCTCGACCGGTGCAGGATCCGCTGGGGACAGGTCCTCGGCCTTGCCGGTGACGAAGCCGTGGTCCGCTCGCCCCAGCTGGTCTGGAACGGCGCATTTCTCTTCGTCGGAGATCCGGTGATCGAAACCGCTAAATTCGCCGTGGGAGGAACGGGTTTCGTGGAGAATCTCAAGGTCGGGGATGTCGTCTCCCTCCACTGGGACTGGGTCTGCGATGTCCTGAGCCCACGTGAGCTGCGGCAGCTGCAGCACTTCACCGCCCGGCACCTGGAGATCGCCAACAAGGGCGTTGCGCATCGGGGCGCGGCCATCGCGCTCGAACACTAGCCCGGCTGGCAAGCCGGGCCCCGCCTCCTGGCAGGCCAGGCGCTACGGCGCCTGTGGAGCGGCCTCTCCCGATTCCTCGTCGCGGTCGACGTCGGTGGAGTCGCGAGTCGTCGACGTGCCCGTCGGACGCTCGGACTGCCCCTTGGTCCCGGTGTCCACCCGGCCCGGCTCTTTACCGTCCTGACTGATCACTTCTTCGCCGCCGCGGGTGATGCTCGCACCGACCCCTTCCGGAGCCATCTTGGCGTCCGCGGGAGTCTCCTCCGGCCCGGGTTGCTCCGGCTCTT
>NZ_JBNHHB010000338.1:0-3909 GCF_059091905.1 Arthrobacter sp. Dra40 | reverse complement strand
AGTTTCGGAGATCCCGGTGCGGCCGCGTCGATGGTCCGCGACGCCGGTGCCCTGGTGGCGATGCAGGTAGGGAACACAGCAGACCTGCAGCGAGCGCTGGCCGCCGACATCGACGTCGTCGTGGTGCGGGGAAGCGAAGGCGGCGGGCACGGCCGGAACGAGGTGGCGACCTTGCCGCTGCTGCAGCTGGCACTGGACGCAACGGACAAACCGGTGCTGGCTGCGGGCGGAATTGCCACCGCGCGCGGGGTGGCGGCCGCGCTGGGAGCGGGTGCCCAGGGCGCCTGGGTTGGCACGCGCTTCGCTGCCTGCACTGAATCCCTCAGCCATGCCAAGTTCAAGGAAGCCATCGCCGGAGCGAGCACCGATGACACCGTCTATACCCGCGCCTTCGACATCGCCCAACACATCGCGTGGCCGCCGGAATTCGGCGGCCGGGCGTTGCGGAACCGATTCAGCGACCGGTGGGCTGACGATCTGCAGCGATTGCAGGAGGAGGTTGCCGCTTCTTCAGGGGTCACGGAGGCACTCGCAGCTGCACGGCGGACAGCCGATACAACCACGGCGCCGGTCTATGCCGGGCAGTCTGCGGGGATCACGCGCGGACAGGAATCAGCCGCGGAGGTGATGGCCGACCTGGCGGGTTTCCGCAGCCACCTCAAGTCGGCCGCGTCCCGCTGGACGGCTCAGTCGCCGTCCTCGTAACTGTCGATCTCGGCAATCTCAATGGCTTCCACCGCACCGATGCCAAAGCGGCTGTTTCCCAACCGGCGGATGATGACCGTCAGCCGGTCCTTGAGTTCATCCATCTGGTCGCCGTCGCCGCTGCTGAGCAGCCGCTCCAGTTCGGCAGCCTGTTTGAGCGCCTGTTTGCCTTCGTCAGTGATCTGGACGATCTGCCGGCGACGGTCAACATCGCTGCGGGCCCGGATGATGTGCCCATGGACTTCCAGGCGGCCCAGGGTCTTGCCCATGGTCTGCGCCTGAACTCGAACTCGGTTGGCCAGCTGGGCTTGGGTCATTTCCCCCTCGGCGGCCAGCACTTCCAGGGCGATGACACCGGCGTGCGTGAGGCCGAGACCGGCCAATTTGTCGTTCCATTCGTGCTCGACCAACCGCGCGGCGGTGGAGAGCAACCGTGGCATCGGCCAATTTTTCAGATCCGGCATGCCCACAAGTATACGTACGAGCTCCGGGCCCGCGCAGGGCGGACATGGATATGCTGGTGCCGGAACCCCAAATCAACAAGGAGCTGTCCATGGCCGAACGGCTGTCCCCCGGCGACACTGCACCGGAATTCACCCTGTCGGACTCCGCCGGCAACACCGTCTCGTTGACCGATTATCGTGGCCAAAATGTTGTGGTGTACTTCTATCCCGCAGCCTCGACGCCCGGCTGCACGAAGCAGGCCTGCGACTTCCGGGACAATCTGGCATCCCTGAAGAGCGCCGGATACGAGGTGCTGGGCGTCTCCCCCGATCCGTTGCCGAAGCTGGTGAAGTTCGCCGAAAAGGAAGAGCTGAACTTCCCGCTGCTTTCCGACGAGGATCACGCCGTGGCTGAGGCGTATGCCGCCTGGGGCGAAAAGAAGAACTACGGAAAGGTCTACGAGGGCCTGATCCGCTCCACGGTCGTGGTGGATCCGGAGGGCAAGGTCGCAGCGGCGCAGTACAACGTCCGCGCCACGGGGCACGTAGCCAAGCTGCGCCGCGACCTGGGCCTGGACAATTAGGTCCCTTGTCCACATCACCACACTGCAAGAGGCCCGCCTCCATGCCGGTAGACTGATTGCTGTTCCGGGAGCCCCCGGAACGATGCGCGAGTGGCGGAATTGGTAGACGCGCTGGATTTAGGTTCCAGTGTCTTCGGACGTGCGGGTTCAAGTCCCGCCTTGCGCACCTTTGCCAAGAGCCCCGCAGCCTCAGCCGCTGCGGGGCTTTTTCATGCCCGCGCCCCCTTACCGGACGGCCGCGCAGGGAGCAACGCACAGCCGTCGTGCCGGATGCCCGCCGGGCCTGTCACCAAATTGTGATGTTTTTAGCAAACCGCCGAACCTGAAACCCATGCTTTCGATCTGTCCTGTGACTAAGCTCTCATCAAGCGAAGCTGTGCCATCGCGCGGCTTTGCCGGTCGCCGCACACACGGTCGGCGCCCCACCTCACATCAACGAGGAGCAGTCCATGTCATTCACTGGCACCACTTCCGGGGGCCCGCGCCGAGGCCGGCGCAGAGCAGCGGTTATTGCCGGCCTTGCCGCCGGTGCACTCATCCTGTCCGGCTGCGCCGCGAGCGAGCGCGGTAACAGCGGAGGCACGGCAAGCGAAGGAGCCGTCAATTCGACGTTCGTTTTCGCTGCGTCCTCGGATCCGAAATCGTTGGATCCGGCTTTCGCCAGCGATGGCGAGACCTTCCGTGTCAGCCGCCAGATCTTCGAAGGTCTGGTGGGCGTCAAGCCTGGCACGCCCGACCCGGCCCCCTCGCTGGCCGAATCCTGGGAAGCTTCCGACGGCGGCCTCTCCTACACATTCCAGCTGAAGGATGGCGTCAAGTTCCACGACAATACCGACTTCAACGCCGAGGCGGTGTGCTTCAACTTCGACCGCTGGTACAACTTCAAGGGGATCCAGCAATCCCAGGCGATGAGTTACTACTACGGCTCCCTGTTCCGCGGGTACTCGGACTCGCCCAAGACCGCCGTGTACAAGTCCTGCGAGGCCGTCAGCGACACCGAAGTGAAGGTCAACCTGACCGAACCATTTGCCGGCTTCATCCCGGCGCTGTCCCTCCCGGCCTTCGCGATGCAGAGCCCAACCGCACTGAAGAAGTTTAACGCCGAGGAGGTCGGCGGCTCCGCAGAAGCCCCGGAGCTGAGCGAATACGCCATGGGCCATCCGGTTGGCACCGGCCCGTTCAAGTTCGACAGCTGGTCCGTCGGCGAGTCCGTGCAGCTCTCGGCCTTCGACGGCTACTGGGGTGAGCAGGGCCAGGTGCAGAAGATCATCTTCAGGGTCATCGACGACCCCAATGCCCGCCGGCAAGCGCTCGAGGCCGGAGACGTCGACGGCTACGATCTGGTGGCACCGGCGGACACGCAGGCCTTGGCCGATGCAGGCTTCAACGTCGTTGCGCGTGATCCGTTCACCATCCTGTATCTGGGCATGAACCAGAAAGTGGAGGCGCTGAAGGACCTCAAGGTCCGCCAGGCGCTGGCCTATGCCATCGACAAGGAAGCGCTGGTCAACCAGACGCTGCCCGAGGGCACCAAGGTTGCCACGCAGTTCGTCCCGGATACCGTCAACGGCTACAACCCGGACGTGACCACCTACGAGTACAACCCGGAGAAGGCCAAAGAGCTGCTCAAAGAAGCCGGTTACGGCGACGGCCTGGAGCTGATGTTCAACTACCCCACGGGCGTCTCCCGGCCGTACATGCCGACGCCGGAACAGGCGTTTACCAACATCAGCGCCCAGCTGGAGGACGTGGGGATCACCATCAAGGCGCAGCCGGACAAGTGGTCGCCTGACTACTTGGACCGGATCCAGGCCAGCGATGACCACGGCATCCACCTCCTGGGCTGGACCGGCGACTACAACGACACGGACAACTTCGTCGGGGTTTTCTTCGGCCAGGAGAAGCCGGAGTTCGGCTTCAAGAACCAGGAACTGTTCGGCAAGCTGTCCAAGGCCCGCGCCACGGGCACGGTCGAACAAGCGACGCCGCTGTACGAGGAGATCAACGAGGACATCGCTCAGCTCCTTCCGGCAATCCCGCTGGCGCACCCGGCGCCGTCGCTCGCCTTCGCCCCGCGGGTCGAGTCCTACCCGGCCAGCCCGGTGAATGACGAAGTGTTCAACATGGTCAAGCTCACGGAGTAGCCGTCCCCGGCCGGGACCCGCCCTGAGGCGGGT
>NZ_JBNHHB010000337.1:0-3911 GCF_059091905.1 Arthrobacter sp. Dra40 | reverse complement strand
CAGACAGCTATCAAGGTCGTCGACGGCTCCGTGGAGGTGGTTTCCGAAGGACAATGGAAGAGGTTCGTGTGATAGGTGCCCAGCATTTGTGACGTCGTGTGGCTTTTGTGCACAGCAGGGACGGGACGAACAGGGATTGTCTGCAGCGAAAACGGGCAGGTTGGGACTGCCCCCGAACTAGTTGGCTCCTTCACCTGAGGCCGCAGCGCCCAGTAATGGATCGGCTTACGGGCAACAGAAGTGACATTTAGCTCCGCGAAAAACACCGCGACCTCTCGTTGAAAATCTCAGCCCAAAACCGCTCTGTGATTCACACGGGCCGGGGTGCACGTGTGGACGGATTCCCCGAGTCCGAGGGTCGGAACGCTAACCTTGCGGGTTCTGACCCGGCCAGGCCCTCGCACACATCGTCACTCAACCCTCGCCCGGTGCGTGTTCCCGAGAGCAAACCTCGACATGCCGGATGGGACTGCGGTGCGGCAAGCAGAGGTTATTCCACGACGGAACGTGGTGGACATCTCGAAACGGGCTCCAGCATTTCCGAGTCGTGCGGCTTGTCCGACTAAGATCAAGAACATTGCCTCGTCCGAACACGCGTCCAGCAGCGCACTCGAACGGACGCAATGCTTCTTGTGTCAGTTCAGGCTCGGCCGCGACTTCGGTGGAGTAGTGCTCGGCTGGCAGAACGGTTAAGTTACGGCTCGTACCGGGGAATTACCCGGCTGGCACCGTGCCCACCTGCTTTGCTGGCACACCAACGACCACTGCCCCCGCGGGAACGTTCTTTGTGACGACTGCACCAGCGCCCACTACGGCCCCATCGCCAATCGTCACGCCTGGCAACACCGTCACGTTGGCCCCGAACCACACGCCCAGGCCAATCACAACGCGGGCCGGGTGCATGTCGGCTCGTCGGCTCGGCAACATGTCGTGGTTCAAGGTCGTGATAACGGCGTTGTGGCCGATGAGGGATCCATCGCCGATTTCGATACCGCCCTGGTCCTGAAACCGGCAGCCGCTGTTGACGAACACATTCGCGCCGAAGCGGATGTTTTTGCCGAAGTCAGCGCTGAACGGCGGGAAGAGTTGGAAGGACTCGGGGACCTCGCGCCCGGTCAGCTCACTCATCAGGGCGCGCACCTCACCGGGGGAGTGGTACCGCCCGTTGAGCTCGGCGGTGATGCGCAGCGATTCCTGGCTCGCGGCGTGCATAGCCTCATGGTGCGGCGATCCTCCGGGGATCGTCTCTCCGGCGTTTAGCGCAGTCAGAAGGTCGTCGAGTCCGCGAATTTCGACCATGTGCCCACGATATCGTTCCCTTGGCTGCACCTGACTACCCACCTTCTATGGCCACCCAGATCGCATGTTCGGGTCGCGGCGTGGCGTGGCGGAGGAAACGCCAGCTGGTGTAGAAGCAGTCCCGGCCCGAGGTCTGGTCGGATGCAGAATCCGGGATAGTGGATTCCTGCAGGAATTGGTCGTACTGAGAATATGCCGTGGGTAGTTCGTTTCCCCGCGGTGCATTTTCGTGCTGCCATGCGGCTACAGCAGCTAACACCTCAGGCCGTGGACGGGATTATGAAGCAGGCACCCGGACGGGTGCAGCGCTGCAGATGAGGGGATAAAACAATTCGGGCGAAAAGTCCTGATGCGGCCGCCCTTTTCGGGGGGCCGCGCCAAGGTCATCATTGTCCGGCAGCACTTGCAGCCGAACATTGCGCGGGCGTCATCCGTAGTTGTGGTTGCGTTTTGCGGACGCTGCCGGGCCGCGAGCCACCGTGAGACCAACGGTCAGCCAAGTGATGGGCTGCGTGGCGTCGTGGGCGCTGAAGACATCCACGCCGTTTTCGCTGGCATTGTCTCCAACGACGGCAGAGGTGATGATCGTGGCCAGCACGGCGGCGACGTACACGGCGAACTCGAGCGTCCGCGTGGAAATCTTGATGTCGTTCGCGTTACAAGTCGTGTCAGTGTGGGCGGCGTTCTTGTGGGTGTTGTCAGTCATGGTGCGTGGGGTTGATGTGTTGGGGTGGGGTGATGTGGGGGGCACGAAACAGCCGTGCAATTTGGGTTTCGCTTCAGTAGCCGGTGATGACAACTTCTCTCCGCCGGAGACTTTATGCGTAAAGTAGGTGATTAGCAAGCGTGCTTACTATTGTGGAAAGGGCGGCTTGGGCCTTGTCAGGAGGACGGAGAACCATGTCACCCGAAGATAGTCCGGCGCCTTCATCGGGTTGCGGCTGTAAGAAGCGGCTCAGCCGGGAGGTGGTTTTGTCCGCCGCCCTGGCCCTCGTTGACGTGGAGGGACTCGATGCCCTCACCGTGCGCCGGCTTAGACAGGAACTCGGGCGGGACATCCTCAATGAACTGCAGGAGTCTAGCGCGGACCCAAATGAAAACGAAGCCGTTCCACGCCTCGGCCTTCACCGTCTGCCGCCAACGGACTTCACCCGCCTGCCCGCCCCCGCCCCGGTCCTCGCCGACGACGACGGCGAACCCGAACTCGACGAAGGCATCAGCATCCTCCCTCTCGGCCTCGCAGCCCGCCTGTCCCCACAGGTGCCCGCACCCGGGACTGACCGTGAACAACTTTGAAAGGCACAATGTTTCTTCTCTTCGGTTTTAGGACCGCCATTCATGATCTGCCCGGACGGATGGCAACGTGTCAGTACTGCGGGCAATTCGTCCACCATCACTTGCAGGAACGGGCCACCAAACTCACCCTGTTCTTCATTCCCGTCTTCACAACATCCAGGGCCCTAACCATCACCTGCACAAACTGCGGACATAGCTCCACAATGAAACCCCGACAGAAGAACGCACTCCTCGGCTAGGAGTGAAAACCGCAGCGCGCAAGGACCCGCGACTGCACCACCAACCTCCCAAGTTGAGGGCGACGCCTCTCAGGGCGCCACTGTTGTTTGGGGGCCGTACGGTAGGGATCACCAGCCCCCATAGATATCCCTCGCCGCCCGGAAACGATTCCGGGCAAACTCAGTAAGCTATCCGGAAAGTGTTGCATCACAGTTCCTGTAACCGGCACCCCCGTTACGTTGTGCCAGAAGTCCCCCTCACTGACGGACGAGCACGCCGTCACCGCCACCATCCTCAACGCCATCGGCCGGGGCCGCGGGCCGTTCCGCCACCCGTAGAATTGAGATAGTAAAAGCCCGGATCCCACCCCCCGGCACGGAGGCACTAAGGCACCATGACTGGCAAACTGCATCTCACCCCCGAGGAACACTTTCCCGCGGACTTGGCCGAGGTCATAGATCAGCAGCTACAGGTCCTGGACAGCCAGGTCCAGCGCCAGCTCGACTACGAGGTTATTACTGCCGGCGAACCCAACCCCGAGACGGAGTTCCGGCACTTTGAGCTCGACGAGGAATTCCAAACCCGCGACAATCGCTGACTGCACCGGCTGCACCGGCTGCACCGCGACGAACTCGGCCACCTGAACTTGGTGGAGTACCGCTTCAACGTCTAGCGACCGCCGGTCACGTAGCCCGCGCCCAGTGTGGGCGGCTTGAGCGCCCATGAAGGTGTCCAGCCTCCAATAAGCAGTTCATCCAGAACCTCGCTGGGTATTCAGTCCGCAGCGGAGGCGGTTTCCAAGGAATTAATTCATGTTCCTGCCGGGTTCGGTGGGGGAGTACTGCTGTCCGTGTCGAGGACCTGCCCGATAGTCTTGGCGATCAGGTCAACGTCCTCGTCTGCCACAACGAATGGGGGGCTGATTTGGAGGGTGTTGCCGCGCAGGGGTCGCACGACGACGCCGTTGTCTATGCATGAGTCGGCCACAGCCTCGGCGTCTGCCTCGGGTGCGAGCTGGACGCCGGCGAGAAACCCGACGCCACTGCGGATTTCCTGCACGAGGGGATGCGAGGCCAGAGGGGCAAGGGCCTTATCGA
>NZ_JBNHHB010000336.1:0-3929 GCF_059091905.1 Arthrobacter sp. Dra40 | reverse complement strand
GGGCGTTCATCGGCGATCTCCCTGGTTGATTGGAAACTGGTGGTTGACTCGAGCGATTCGGTGAGGTTCCGGGCTGCGTAGCCCAGGGCGTTGAGCGCGGTATTGACCCAGGCTGTGGTGCCGCAGCGGCTTTCGGGGCCGGCGACGTTGAGCGAACAAACCACCTCGCCGCGGCAGAAGACCGGCACTGCCACGGATACCGAGCCCGAATCCAGTTCACCGCGTGAGACGGCGCGGCCCGCGGTGCGGATCTGCGGCAGGGCCGCCTGCACCTGCTCCGCCGTCGGGGTGTTGTCCGTGAACCGCGGCAACTGGCGGTCCAGCACCTGCCGGACGACGTCCGATGGTGCCCAAGCCAACAGGATCCGCTGCCCGGCCCCGGCATGCAGCGGCAGCATTTCATTGATGGCGAAGGTGTATTTGAGCGATTTATCCGGCTCAACCCGCCGCAGGCACATGGCCTGGGTGCCCACCCGGATGATCATGACGGCAGTCTCGCCAACGGCATCAACCACACCTTTGAGCACCGCGGTGCCCACCTCGGCCAGGTGCGACTGCACGTGGTGCCGGCCGGTGAGTTCCAACAGCGCCCGCCCGGGCCGGTAGCGGCCGCCGTCTTCCTGAACGAAGTCACGGTCCCTGAGTGTTTTGATGTACCGGTAGGCGGTGCTTTGCGGGATGCCCAGCTTGGTGGCCACCGCGTCGATGGTGGCATCGCCGTTGGCGGCGACCTCGGCCAGGATGGCCAGTCCGCGTTCGAATGATGTCAACCCGACCTCCTCTCAGATCTTCCGGCATCCGGGGCACTCCAAAGATGCTCCACTGAGGCTGGCCGCACCGGCAATCGTCATTCTCACATGGTGGGAATGAGATTCAGCTTCAGTCTCAAAAACCGCTACGTTGAGGCCATTCCCAGCCGCAACGATAAGTGAGGCCCCAATGACACTCGATCTGCCTGTGGCAGCAGCCCCCGCCATTTCCGACGATCCATATTCCGATGCGAACCTGACCAACCCGTATCCGCTGTTCGAGCGGATGCGCCAAGCCGGGCCTGGGGTGTGGCTGGACAAGTACGGCGTGCCGGCCTTCACCCGTTTCGGTGCTTGTAAGGACATTCTTGACGACTATGCCACCTTTATATCCGGCGCCGGCGCCGGGCCGAAAAACCTGCACCACGAACCGTCCTGGCGTCCGCAGGGCATCATGGAATCCGACCCGCCCGTCCACACTGCCATGCGCCAGGCCATGGCCGGCGTGATCTCGCCCAAGGGGACTCGAGCGCTGCGCGGACAGTTCCAAGAGTTCGCGGACGAACTGGTGGAGCAGGTGCTGCAGTTGGGCGAGTTCGACGCTGTGGCCGACTTCGCCCAGGTCTTCCCACTGCGGGTGTTCGGCGACGCGGTGGGAATTCCCCGCGCCGGCCGGGCCGAGAACCTGCTCGCGCTCGGGGCAATGAACTTCAGCACCTTCGGCCCGGACGATGCGCGGTCCAAGGAGTTTTTCCGCCGGGGTGCCGGCACCAATGACTGGGCCATGGCCAACACAGCCCGGGAGCGCCTGGCCGAGGGGAGCCTGGGGGCACAGATCTGGGACTACGCCGACCGCGGCGAAATCACCGAAGGCCAGGCTGCGCTGCTCGTGCGGGCCATGCTCTCGGCGGGGCTGGACACCACCATCTTCTCCATCGGCAACACGCTGGCTGCGTTGGCCCAGCATCCGGGGGAGTGGGCCAAGGTGCACCAGAATCCACGGCTGACTAAATTCGCCATCGACGAGGCCTTCCGGTACGAGTCCCCCTTCCAGTCCTTCTTCCGCACCACTAGCCGCGACACCGTCTTCCACGGCATCGATCTGCCGGCCGATACCAAGGTGGCGGTTTTCGTCGGCGCGGCCAACCGCGACCCGGACCACTGGGGGCCCGATGCCCACGAGTACCGGATTGGCCGGCAGGCCGGCGGCCATTTGGGGTTTGGCATGGGGATCCACCAATGCGTGGGCCAGCCTATCTCCCGTCTGGAAATGGACGTGCTGCTTACCACCCTGGCCCGGCGCGTGAAGAGGATCGAGTTCACCGCCGAACCGGTGCCTTTCCTGCACAACACACTGCGCGGCTGGCAATCCATTCCGGTGCGCGTCATTCGGGCTTAACACGGCGGCTGCTGCGGAACTGCGGTATGGGCCGGGGGCCGTACGAGTCCTGCTGGCCCCTGCCGCTGCAGGCCGCCGGAAGCCGTCTCCATACGGTTTCCCGTGATGTCCCGATCCACCGGAGGGGGGCGTACTCGTTCCCTGCCGCAACATCGGACGACGCCAGCCAGAAATCAGCAGGCAGACACCGGCTGCTTTTGCTGCCAGCCGGATGATTGAGCTGGACCCTTTTGCTCGTCCGCGGACTTGATGGAGCGAAGGCGTAAGGACGCAAGACAAGATCGAGGAACTCCACCTGGTGCTCTCTTCCGGGGGAGGAGTGTCTATGTCGTGCGAGGTAGCGCTTCGATACTCAGGGGTGGCGATCGTTTCCCATGCACTCAGTGTTGCTGAAGGAAGTATTCGACCTGACGATCGACGGGAACGTCATGTGGGCCAGACATTTCACGGTGCAGTGAGTCGGAGACTGGTCTTCGTTCGTCGGCTCGTAGGTTCTGCAGTCAGTTGCTTTGTCTAAGGGAGAGCCCCGCGTTCTCCCTGAACGGCCAGGTCACTCGAGCCCAGGGGGCCTGCGGTTGCGCTTGGTCTCGGAGCGCAACCGTTTTCCTTCGAGCCGACGACGTCGCGAGCCACTCGTCGGCCTGCTTGGTCGCCGGACGACAGGGGGAACCACTGCGTCCCGCAGGAGTGCGGCGAGTCGTTGTCTCGCCGCAGTCCGGTTACGCCGCTGGGAGCGGTGCTCGGAGGCGCTGATGGTAAGCACCGTGCCCGAGATTCTGTCGGCGAGCCGGTCGATGGCGCGTTCGCGTTGGACCTCGCTCAGCGCTGTTGTCGTGCCTAGATCGAGACTGAGTTGCACACGCGAGTCGGCGGTATTGACGCTCTGGCCGCCAGGGCCGGAGGCTCGGGAGAACTGCTCGACCAGCTCGGCCGCCGGCACCCGCAGGCCGCGGGGCGCGCCGGGTCCCGGGGGCACATGCAGGTCGTCCACACGATCATTGTGCCGCAACTCCGACACTGTTGTTTGCGCGATCAGTACCGGCCGGAAGCAGGCAGTGCCTGATGCCTGGCTGCGGGCATGACGCTTCGTCCAGCTCTCGGTGCCTTGGCCGCGACCCTGTTCCTGTCGTTGACGGCGTGCGGCTCCGTTGGTGGGTTCTCGGAGGCAGCGGACACTCAAGACCAGCGGGACCCCGACGAGTGGGCCAACGAGCAGTTCGACGAAGAGCAGAGGGGAGGGCCGGCGTCCACCGCGCGGCCGACGGCATTGGCAGCCCAGTCAGTGAAGCCGGACTGGAGTTCACACCGAAGAAGGCAAGCTGGTACGGCATCGGGATGGCGTGCGCATGCGCAAGCTCCATTACCGTACCGGGCTGAAGGATGACCTGTCGGGGCGACGGTGAATCCAGGACGGACCGCCTTTGAGCATTCCGGGGCGATCACGGGAAGTTTCGACAAATCTGTGTGCAACGGGAGTGCCCGGAATCATGTTCCTGCCTGCTCGGATGATGCCGGCGGGGGAGTACTGCTGTCCGCGTCGAGGACCTGCCCGAGAGTCTTCGCGATTAGGTCAACGTCCTCGTCCGCCACAACGAATGGGGGGCTGATTTGAAGGGTGTTGCCGCGCAGGGGGCGCACGACGACGCCGTTGTCTATGCATGAGTCGGCCACCGCCTCGGCGTCCGCCTCGGGTGCGAGCTGGACGCCGGCGAGAAACCCGACGCCACTGCGGATTTCCTGCACGAGGGGATGCGAGGCCAGAGGGGCAAGGGCCTTATCGA
>NZ_JBNHHB010000335.1:0-3931 GCF_059091905.1 Arthrobacter sp. Dra40 | reverse complement strand
GGCCCCCATCGCGTTGATGTCCGAGAGGTTTTGCGCCACGGACTTCCAACCGACGTCGTAGCCGGTGCTCCGGTATCCCGACGGCCACTCGAGCCGGAAGTCCTGATCCTGGACCAGCGTGTCGATCGAAATGACGGTTCGTGCGTCCGGTGCCTCGATCACGGCAGCATCGTCGCCGGGACCGACCGGGACGTGGGCCGGGCCGAGGCGCGGGAAGATCCTGTCCAGCAGCGATCCCTCATCCAGGTCGTTGATCATCAGTTCATCGGTCAATCTGTGCGTTCTCCCTTGTCATCTCGCGCGCCAGCCGCACTCCTCACGGTCGCGCCGGCTTCCCGACGGCGTCATTCTCCGGCGGCCCTGGCAACCGCGCGCCGGAATTCCCGGTACAGGGTAACCGCATTCTCCACCGGCTGGACGATCCGCTCTTCCGCCACCTGCGCCACGGAGGCACGCAGCCGCCGTCGTGCCTTTGCTGCCCTGGATCTCGCGACGAGGCGCGATATCAGGCCCGATGCCAGCGCCAACAACATGCCGAGGAGGAGCCCGGCGGCCAGCAACAAGGTGGGCACGGGGAAGCCCTCAACTCTGGGTGTTTCCGGCACCGGGAACTGGAAGTATCCCAGCGCCGCGATGCCCAGAAGCCAGAGCGCCCCGGCCAAGGCGGCCGCCAGGGCGCACCATTGGATCACCCCGAAGACGGGCCACCACCAGGACGCCCGGTCAGACCGCAGGTCGGTGCTCGCGAGTGCTTGGTCCAAGTCGTCAGGGAGCGTGTCCTCTGCGGACCGTGCCGCCCGGCGGATGGCCGCCCGCCATGGAGCGCTGGCCCCTTCACCGGCATGGTCGGCGAACTGCCGGACCGCCTTGTCGGACTGTGCCTGTTGCGCCGGGCCCGGCGCCGGCATCGACGAGCGATTAAGCATCGGGCTGACGTCTTTGCGGTCAAGATTAAGCCGTTTGAGCGGGTCCCGGCGCAGCTTCCCCAGCCAGCGGACCAGCGGCCATCCCGTCCGGGCATGTGACTGGCGGCGGTAGGACGCTGCGACGGCGTCGCAAATCGCATCAACGCCCGCGGCCTGCGCGAGCTGTTCGGCCAGTTGCGTGCGGGCCGGCTTGCTGACGCCTGCCGGTTCCGCGCCAAGGCCCTGGTTCAGCGCCTTGGCCGCATTGCGGACATCGGCGATGAGCCGGTTTGTTGCGGCCTGCCGCTGGTCGGCGAACGCGGTAATAGCCGCCTTGAGCTCGTCGACGCCGGCGCCCGTCCGGGCGGAGACAGGATAGACGTCCGTCCGGCCCAGCCCGTCCTGGACCAGGATGTCCCTGAGCGACGCCAGGACCGGTTGCAGTTGGTTCTCCGCCAACCGGTCCACCTGGTTCAGCACGACGAGAGTCACCGCCCCATGGGATGCCAGCGGCCGCAGGAATCCGTAGTGCACTGCCGCATCGGCGTACTTCTGCGGATCCAGGACCCAGACCAAGACGTCCACTTGCCCTGCGAGCCGTCGCACAATGTCGCGGTGCTCGACGGCGGTGGAATCGAAGTCGGGCAGGTCCAGCAGGATCAGGCCGCCATGTCCGGCCAGCGACTCATCAGCGACGAAGTGCCGGTGGGCGACCTGCAGCCAATCCAGCAGCGATTCGCTCCCGGCTGTTCCCCAGATGCCGGCCAGAGTTTCGGAGGTGGTCGGCCGACGTGCAGCCACTGTGGCGTGATCGGTGCCGGACACGGCATTGAACAGAGAGGACTTGCCGCTGCCCGTGGCTCCGAAGAACCCGACCACGGTATGTTCAGCAGACAAGGAGCGACGCGCGCTCGCACGTTCCAACACGTCGTTGATGGACGCAAAGTCCGCCGTGGGCAGTACGCCATCGGCCAGTTCAGCAGCTGCATTCAGGGCCTCCAGCCGCCCCTCCAACACGGACGCCTCGGGCTTTCCCCGGTGCCGGCTCATTCCGGTGCTTCCGAACCCGTTTTTGCCCCGACCGTGTGAAGTCGTTCTGCCAGTGAGCGCAGGGCCTCAGCGTGCTGCCCCTGTTGCGGCACTCTGGACAGAAAGCGCTCCGCTTCGGCGTGCATCATCCGGCGCGTGCGCTCCTCCAGTTGGGAACGGGCCTTGCGTGCCAGCCGGCGTACGGCGTCCTCGCCGAAGACCGCCTCGAGCAGCTTCTGGCCGACCACGGCCGTTCCGCCTGCAACGCCGATCTCCAAACCTGTCAAGCCGCCAGTGGCCGCGAAAATCACCACCATCAGGGCCACCCCGAGCCCGTTGACCCCGAAGGAGAGCATGCGGGCAGTGAACCGCTTGTCCTCGCCCTCGCTGCGGATCAGTTCCAGCAGATCCGCCTGCCAGGCCCGGATCTCCCTTGCCACCCCATCCGAGAACCCGGCGCTGGGGGTGGACAGGGCGTCGCTGCCGAGCAATCCGTGCCCTGCCGGATCAACCCTCCATCCGGCCTCGGTTTGCTCTGCCGCTTTGGCCGCCGCCTCCACAATGACGGCCTGCAGCCCCGACTCGATGGCTTCCTCGACCACCACCGAGGGTGCTGGTTTGCCGGAAAAGAACGCACCGATCCGGTCCCGGAGCCGGCCGATGCCGTTCTCGATGCCGCGGAAAAATTCTCCGGTACCGACAAAGTCCTGCCACCGGGCCAAGACCTCGCCGCGCAGAAGCGTTCCGTCCTGCGTCGCCTCGAGAGCTTGAATGGTGGCTGCTTCATAGGCACAATCGACGGTTTTGCGCAGTCTCTGGCTGGCGGCGTGCTGATCGTCCGCGGCGACGGCGCCAGCTTGGACGGTGTGGGCCAACGAGCGAACGGCGCCACCCAGCGTGCGGCGGGCAATATCGGCACGGCTGGAAGCGTCAGCGGCAAGTTGCTCAAGCCAAGCGCGGATCGGGTCCACGGCACCAACCGGCAGCATGCCTTGTCCATCCAGCGTGGATTCAAGGACGACGAACAGTTTGGCGGCAGCGAGCCCCTGCCGCTGCAGCAGTCCGACCAAATCGGTGCGAACCTCCGCCTCCACGTCCTCCGGCACCCGGTCCAGGACGACGGCGACTTCAATGTCCCGCTGTGCGGCGTCGAGGAGCAACGCCCACGGCACAGCATCCGCATAGCGGTTGGCCGTGGTGACGAAAATCCACAAATCGGCCGCCGCCAGCAGTTGTCCGGCCAATCGTCGGTTTTCATCGGAAATCGAATCGATATCCGGTGCGTCGAGCAGGGCAATGCCGGCAGGGATGTTGCGGTCCGCCAACAACACCAGCGAGGTTCCGGCCTGCTCGACTGCCGGTTCTGCCCCACGCGCGTGGGCCTGGGTTGCGTCGTTTGCCGGTGTTCCGGTGACGCGGCTGAGGCCGGGCAGAATACGCCGGTCCGTGAACCAGGTTACGTCGCTTGGATGGTGCAGCAGTACGGGCTGGCGCGTCGTCGGCCGAATGGCGCCCGTGCGCGTCGCCGGATACCCGGCCAGCGCGTTCACCAGGGTTGATTTTCCGGCACCGGTGGAGCCTCCCACCACAGCCAGCAGCGGTGCTTCCAAGGTGCGGTAGCGGGGCAGAATATAATCGTCCAACTGGGCCACAGCGGCGCGAATTGCGCCGCGTGCCTCGACGGCGCCCGGCACGTCCAACGGCAAGTCCACGGCCTCAAGCGTGCTGCGGCTTTCTTCCAGGAGCGCGACGGCGTCTGCCGCTCCCCCGTCTTGGCCCTCGGGCAACATGCTGGTCACGTTCCCCATCATGCCAGCAGGAGCCGTCAACTAGGCTAACCGCGGCCGCTGCGAGATGCACGTCACCTGACAGACAAAAACCGGCCCCGGACGTGATGTCCGGGACCGGTTGTTGGTGACCCCAGCGGGATTCGAACCCGCGTTACCGCCGTGAGAGGGCGGCGTACTAGGCCGCTATACGATGGGGCCGCGTAGCTT
>NZ_JBNHHB010000334.1:0-4003 GCF_059091905.1 Arthrobacter sp. Dra40 | reverse complement strand
CCGGTGCTGCCGGGACTGGTCATAGCCCGGCCAGCCTTGCCTGACCGCGGTCGGAGAGCTGTTCGCGCAGCCGGGCTCCTTCTGCCGCCGGCACTCCCGGGATGGTGGCGTTGGTTTGCGGGCTCGCGGTATGCAGCTTCACCGAACACAGCCCGAAGGCCCGCTGCAGCGGACCCACTCCCACGTCCACGTACTGCATCCGGCCGTAAGGGACCACCATGACGCGCTGGAAAAACAGTCCGCGCCTGATCAGCAGGTCCTCGTCGCGTTCGGCGTAGCCGATGGCCCTGACCCTGCGCGGAATCAACAGGCCGGCCCAAACGCAGGCGGCGAGGGTGCCCAGGCTCAGCAGCCATGCGAGCCACGCCGGAAACCCCGGCCAGACGCCGGTCTGCCTCAGGATCAGCGGGACGGAGAGAACAGCCAGGGCGATGACCGTGAAGATCGCCCAGCCGATCAGTTCCACGGTGACATATTTGGGCGAGACCCGGATCCAGCTGATGCCAACCGGATCGATCGCTTCGCTAGGCATATTCCCCCTCGCCTTGGGCCTCGGTACCGTTGCCGGCCGCGTCGGTGTCCTCGGGCGGAAGCTTGCAGAAACGCTCCACCGCCAGCCCGACCGCCACCATGACCAGGCCACCGACCATCATAGCCAGCACGGACAGCAGCGCACCGGGGCCGGGCCGGTACAGCAGCAGCATGAGCTGGTCCACCAGGATGCCTGTGTGCCATCCGAAGATCAGCGAACCGGCGTAGGCGCAGGCCTGGGCCAGCACGAGTGTGCGCGCCGCCAGCACCGGGTTCAGTTCCTTGTCCCGTTTGCCGTTGCGCCACCGGCGCACCTTCAGGCCCAGCACCAGCGTGAACACCGCGATGGCCGCCATCGTGACCAGCGACGAGAGATGCAGGACAGGCACCGGCAGCCCATAGCGCCCGGCGACCAGGTTCCCCAGCCACCCCAACACCCCGGTAACGCCGGCGATGGTCGCCAACCAGCGGTACCTGATGGTTCTCACGAAGCCCCCACCCCGCCGGACACTACTGGCCGGCTTCGAACGGCTCGGCTTCGTAGGGTTCCACGCCGTCCAGGTCTTCGGCCGCTTTCGCCAGTTCCCCGACCGGAACGCCGTTGAGCGTGGCGTTCGAGTCCATCCACGCCCAGGGCGCCAGGACGAAAGCGCGTTCGTGCGCGCGCGGATGCGGAATGATCAGGTCCTCGTCATTGAGTGTCAGGTCGCCGTAGGTAATGATGTCCACATCCAGCGTCCGTGGACCCCAACGCACCTCGCGGGTGCGGTGGTGCTTGTTCTCCACGGCCTGGCAATGGGCCAACAGCTGGTGGGGATCCAGGTCGGTCTCCACTTCAAGCACCATGTTCAGGTAATCCGGCTGGTCCTCGGGGCCGCCCACCGGCTTGGTCTGCACGACCGCTGAGACTTCGCGCAGCCGCACATGGGGGCTGTCCACCAGGTCCGCGACGGCGTGGGAGAGGGTATCGCTGCGTTCGCCGAGGTTGCTGCCCAGCGCCAGGACTGCGCGCACGCTCATGGCTGCTCCCGGTAGATGTTAACGGTGACGTCGGAGAACTCCACCGCGATGGGTGCGTGCGGCTTGTGGACGGTGACCTCGACCGCTGGGACGGCGAACGTTCGCAGTGCGTGGTCGGCAATCCGTTCGGCCAGGGTTTCGATCAGCTGCAGCGCCTCGCCGGTGATGATCGCCTCCACCTGGTCGGCGAGCTCGGCGTAGTTCGCGGTCTTGGCGAGGTCGTCGCCGGCGGCCGCGGGCCGGATATCGGTGTGCAGGGCAACATCCACGATGAACGGCTGTCCTTCACGGCGCTCGTGCTCAAGCACGCCGTGGTAGCCCACGGCTTTGATCCCGGAGACCTTGATGATGTCCGACCGTGCCGGCTGTGCTGGCCTCATGTTCCGCCTACTTGGTCCAGGCGGCGGCGACCTTGACAGCGTCAAGGGAGGCGCCGGCGTCGTGCACGCGGACGCCCCACGCACCGTGTGCGGCGGCCAGCGCGGAGACCGCCAGCGTGGCCTCGTCGCGTTCCTTGGGCGCAGCGGCCTTGCCCGCGGTGGTCAGCAACGAACCGAGGAACCGCTTGCGGGACGCGCCGATTAGCAGCTTGTGTCCCAGCTGGGCGAACCGGGGGGTGGCGTGCAGCAGCTCCCAGTTGTGGTCCGCGTTCTTGGAGAACCCAAGTCCCGGGTCGAGGATGATCTGCTCGGGCGCCACGCCGGCAGCGACGAACTTATCGCGCAGCTCGGTCAGCTCCGAGAGGACCTCCTCCACCACGTTCTGGTACTCCGCCTTGGGGTCGGCATGCCGGGCGTCGCCGCGCCGGTGCATCAGGATGTAAGGGACCCCGCGCTCGGCCACCAGGGCCGGCATGTCCGGGTCGTAGGTCATGCCCGACACATCGTTGACAATTGCCGCCCCGACGTCCAGGGCCTTCGCCGCGGTGTCCACGTGCATGGTGTCCACGCTGACCAAGGCGCCGGCCTTCACAAGTGCCTCGATGACCGGAAGAATGCGCTTCTGCTCTTCCTCCGGAGTGATCGAATCGGCGTCCGGACGAGTGGATTCACCGCCGACGTCGATGATATCGGCGCCGCCGTAGAGCAGCTTCAGCCCGTAGGCGATCGCAGCTTCTTTGTTGGCGTGGTCGCCTCCGTCGCTAAACGAGTCAGGGGTGACGTTCAGGATGCCCATGACGACGGCGCGGTCGGCAGGCAGGTCCGAAAACTTCTTCGGGGTGCGTGCCTTGCGCAGCACCGGCAACGGTGAGGTGGCAGGTCCGGTTCCGGGGACTGCGGCGAGTGAATCCATCTATATCTACCGTCTCTTCTCTTCGCTAGCGCCCGAGGATCAGGCTCATGGCCTCGGCACGGGTGGCCTGCTCACGCAGCTGGCCACGCACGGCCGAGGTGACCGTCTTGGCCCCCGGCTTGCGGACGCCGCGCATGGACATGCACATGTGCTCGCATTCGATGACGACTATGGCGCCCTTGGGCTCCAGGTACTTGACCATCGCCTCGACGATCTGCGTGGTGAGGCGCTCCTGCACCTGCGGCCGGCGTGCGTAGATTTCCACCAAGCGGGCCAGCTTGCTCAACCCGGTCACTTTACCGTCATGCGACGGGATGTAGCCAATATGCGCGGTGCCATGGAACGGCACCAGATGGTGCTCGCAGGTCGAATAGAACGGAATGTCCTTGACCAGCACCATTTCTTCGTGGTCGATGTCGAACGTGGTGCCGAGGATGTCCGCCGGGTCCTGGTGCAGTCCGGCAAACACCTCGGCGTATGAACGCGCAACCCGCTGCGGGGTTTCCTGCAGGCCTTCGCGGTCCGGATCTTCGCCGACGGCGATCAGGATCTCGCGCACCGCTTTCTCGATCCTGGGCAGGTCGATGTGCGGGTCAAAGTCCAGTTCGGCAACGACATCATCGTATTCGGTCACGTAGGTGATCCTAGCTGCTGGCGCCCGGAACGCCGCTTCGGCCGTCATCGCCCGGCAGGTTTCCGCCGGCCGGGTTCGGGTCCACAATCACCGCCGCATGGCTTTCTTCCTGCTGCTCGCCATTGGCGGCGGCTTCCCGCTCCCGCCGCGACACCACCGGCGGGATGTCATGTACCGGCCGGGTCTCCTTGGACAACCACACGTCGCGGAAATCGCGGCGGCGCAGGTCATGGAAGATCTCGGCGATCTCCCGCTGGTTCAGCGTCTCGCGCTCCAGGAGTGCAAGGGCCAGCCGGTCCAGCACATCGCGGTTCTCGGTCAGGATCTCGTAGGCCTCGTCGTGGGCATCGTCGATGAGCCGGCGCACTTCTTCGTCCACGACGAAGGCGACGTGGTCCGAGTAGTTGCGTTCATGCGACATGTCGCGGCCCAGGAACGGCTCGCCGCCGCCCTGGCCCAGCTTCACCGCACCCACGCGCTCGCTCATGCCGTACTGGGTGACCATCTGGCGGGCCGTGCCGGTGG
>NZ_JBNHHB010000333.1:0-4022 GCF_059091905.1 Arthrobacter sp. Dra40 | reverse complement strand
GTCTGCAAAATCGGGATTCCTCTGCTAGAAAAATAGAGTGAGAGGCTGTCTCCGTTTTGAAGATAGAACTGACCACACTTGGCACCGGTATCAAAAGCTTCGCCCTCACGGCGAATATAGTCAATCTTATCCATAGATCCTGCGAAACCAAATTTCTCGCTCACGTAAACCAGTTCAGGATACATAGAGTCGTTGGTGTATACGAAAGGGCACGAGTTCGCTACGATAGCTAAAGGCGCCGGAGCGTTGCGCCATACGACGTCGGTGAAGTTAATAAAAGGGCGCAGGCGGTCGTCATCAACGTGAATTTCCGTCCCGCCGGGATTCATGCCTGAGAAATCGCCGGAAATGCTCAAGGATCGACGAATGTTGAGACCCTGATATATGCGTATTGCTCTCGGAGCATCGTCTCCATCCAAACGTCTTACTGATGCACGGATCCTACCGCCGACCGATGTTTCCACATCTTCACCGATGTTAAACACAGAAAGTCGACTCATTCCTATGCCAGTTATGGAAACATCGGCAATGCCATAGATATCGACTTCGTTATTCGTTCCGCCCAATGTCATACACCGAAAGGATGTAAAAACCTCACCGTCAGATGCGACCTGTCCAGTGGCGTCAACGTGAAAGCTTCCGCGGGTAACGCATTGACCTAGCGGATGAATGTTTATTGCAGACGGATATATTGCAGAGGTAGGAGTCAGATCTATGTTTTTGATTCGAGATACAAAATTTTCAAATATGACACTTTGTACTTCGATATCCCGAACGCGTAGGGAGGAAATTTCGGATAGATCACCCGGCGAGTCTACTTGGTGCTCACAACCAGCTGAGTACAACAGGCGACCAAAGGGGTTATCTCCTCCTACCATAAACCCGCGCCCCCTCATGTCATTTTCTACTGACGGTTTGAGATCCCGTATCCATGCACGACAGCGTCTCCACTCTATCCTAGAATGACCGGGGTCCACTAGCGGATGAAAGTTCCGCGAATAGAAACCAACGTTTGCCGCGTCAATGCTTAAGCAATTATCCAGCAACGCATCACGAGGCGCATTTACTTCGAATCCATTGTCACCAGAATTAACTGAGACGAGATCCCGGAGTACAACGCGACCACAGTGACCCTTACCGCCCACGTGAAAGCCAGAAGTTGTATAGAATCGGCCAGGTACCTCAGAGCCAGTGAAGGTACAACGCTCGAGGACTATGTCATCGCAGTACACCTCAATCCCTTCATTGGGTCCATTGCCTCCGATCAAAATTCCAGTATTCCCCCCCTCTAGGACGAGGTCAGCAATATAAATGCGCTTAATCGTGTTCTCAGACTCGGCGCTGCGCCCATGCTGAGGGGTCATGTGTATATGCGTGGGATGGTTCGACGTAGTCGGGTCGGTTACAGACCCATAGCTATGTATGCGTTCAATGCGAATATCCTCGAAGTTCATTCGCCCGACAAACTGTCCCTCAATATAATTTCCAAGAATTATGTGGTTTCTGCCGCGGTGAGCGGTAGCATCAATCTCGAGATCATGGAGAGAAATATTGCGGAATGTTTGATCCGGCTCTGTCCAAGCGAAGTCGAACGCCCGCACGCCGTCTTGCGTCAGTAAGATGCGGGAGCCTGGCAGGCCTCGTATCGTGATTTTTCCGCTAATACTGTGGGGCAAGCGGGGTGTAACGTTCCAAATATGATCCCCCGAGAGAAGGACAATTTCGGCCCCTCTTGAATCGATGCCTTCCAATACCCTCTGGACTGCGCTGCCTGAGGCAGAACTGGCTGTCACCTCAAATACTCTTAAAACGCCTCCAGTCTCTGCCGATTTGTGGCCGTTCTCCGCCAGCGACATAACCGCGGGCAGGCTAAGTCCCGCGGCCATGCCTAAAGCTGATCTTCGACCAATCGGGTTTCCCGCCAGTTGAAATTTCAAAGTGATACACGCTGCCTTTCTTGCTGGACCTAGCGAGTCGCGCGTATAGAGCGCGCTTCGCAAAAAGTACGAGTGAGCGGCAATAGTTGGCCCCCGTGACCGGTGTTTTCCGTACCCCGATACGGATCCACAATGTTGTGCGCCATGAAGATGGCCACCCCCCAGACGAGGGAAACGGTTGGGCGATCCAAAAACGCGTTGCTTATGAGCATCCCAGAGAAGACCGCAATTAGTACAGGCTTCGCTTGCTGTGAAAGAATCTTATAAACAAAAGCGAAGTAGGCGATAGAAACGCCAGCCCCTAATAAACCGAACTCCATGACCATAGTGACAACATCTGAATGCGCAACCTTTTCCTCCCACCACCACATTGTGGTCGTGCGGTAATCGGAGTAGGGCCCCCCGCCAATCAGCTGAAAGAGCGGTCCACTTGAGGCGAAGATTTCAGCACGCTCCAGCCACGCCCCTAATCGACCAGATCCTAACGACTCAAACCCAAGATTGCTTACATCCCCACCTTCTACGGCAGTCGCATTTCTCCACCAAGCGGCGCCAGCAACGGCCAAGGCGCCGACTAGGAATATCCAGCGAACCTTGAGCCGGGATCCAGTTGTAAAACTAGCAATGATAAAGATCATCAGCATCACTACCGATGTCATCACACCATATCCGACAACTAGAATGCAGGCTGCAGTAAACCAAATAGTGCGAACATGAAGTGCCCAGGGCGAGTGCCAAAGGATTATGGCGAAAGCGACCATGGCTATAGACGAACTATGTACCGCTGTTTCCCCTGCAAAGAAGGGACTCAACCGCAACGCACCGGAATAATCAATTGGGCTTTCAAAAGTGGCGGTAAGCACAGCGTAGACTACAACAGTAGCAGAACCGAGAGACAACACCGACCGCATTCCGTTAGTCTTCACGAGCACGAAGATGCCAAGAGAAAGCAAGGATACAAGGTATCGAGGCAGCGCCGGAAGATGACCGGTACCCAATAAAATGTAACTCAGTAGGCTGAGAGCCACAAAGCAGAGCACCAGCGGAACCACTCTTGCTGCTATCCATTTACTTCCGGCAATGACGGAAAAAACATAGGCACCAAACATTCCGGAAATGACATAGGACAGGACGACCGAAGTCCAGTTCGAATGGTTGTAGCCAATCATGTAGGTACAAATAGAAATCCACAACACGGCAAAAATCGACTGACGAGCTAAATGTCCTAGCTGTTGTCGATATTCGCTAGGGCGGGGAGGGATCACTTCTGGTCGCGAGCGTGCGGATTGTAAACCGTTCCACAGAAACATAAAATAACGTCCTAGTCGGTTTGGTATGCGAGGACTCTCGGGAAGAAGGCCTTCCCTGTCAACTACCTGGTGTCGAGGTGAGGTTAGAAACTCGCTCGAGCAGGCATATTTGACGAGACATCAGATACTGCCGGTAGCGTCCAGTACTTCCCGAGGGTCGCGTCGAGGTCCTTCGGTCGGTAGGGCTTTGCACCGCCAGCCGGATAAGGGGTCAACTCGCCGAACCAAATTTCACCGTTGTATCGGTACAGATCGACGCGTATGAAGTCGTAGTCGGATCCAAGTTTGCCAGCTATCTGGATCATTTTGTCTAGGTCCGACGGTTTATCTTCTACGGGACCCAGCGGCACGGAGTTGTGGTAAGGCAGCGGAGTCCAGTCCGGCGTGTACATCCGACGACTTGGTTTTCCGAAACGACTTATATCCACATGAACAAGACGGACTTCACCTTCAAAGACATAGAACTTGTAGTCCTTGAGAGGCGAATCTCCGTCGCCGATCATTTCTTCAAGCAAAAACTCGACCCTGGCTGCTCCATAGGCCCATTCGCCCAGTACATCGTAGTTGAAATTTCTGAGCCACCCTTTTGTTTCTTTTATTAACGCCTCAGAATGCAAAATCCGGTTCTTCCCTAAGACGACCTGTCCACTGCTGTGGTTTGGTTTCAGCACCCAATTCCCAGGGACCTTTAGATGATCCAACTCTCGCAAGTTAGTTCCCGACCAAATAGTTCTGGGGATGCGCAGTGGCAGAGCCTTGCTCGCAGCATAATTCT
>NZ_JBNHHB010000332.1:0-4035 GCF_059091905.1 Arthrobacter sp. Dra40 | reverse complement strand
ACCGGCGCATGGTGGTCTCCTTCTTCACCACCATCGGCAACTACGACTACGGCTTCTACTGGTACCTCTACCTGGACGGCACCATCGAGTTCGAGGCGAAGGCCACCGGCATCGTGTTCACCAGCGCCTACCCGGGCAAGGGCTACGAGTACGCCTCGGAGATGGCCCCGGGCCTGGGCGCGCCGTTCCATCAGCACCTGTTCAGCGCCCGGCTGGACATGGCGCTGGACGGGTTCACCAACCGGGTCGAGGAAGAGGAAGCTGTGCGGGTTCCCCTCGGCGAAGGCAACGAGCGAGGCAACGCCTTCAGCCGCCGTCGCACTCTGCTGAGGACCGAATCCGAGGGTGTCCGCGAAGCCAACATGCCGGCGGGCCGGACCTGGCATATCTCAAACCCGGAGTCCACTAACCGGCTGGGCGAGCCGGTGGCTTACAAACTGATGCCGCAGGGCCAGCCCATGCTGCTGGCCGACCCGGAGTCGTCGGTGGCCAAGCGGGCGGCCTTCGCCGCCAAGGACCTGTGGGTCACCCAGTACGCCGAGGACGAGCGCTACCCGACCGGCGACTTCGTGAACCAGCATGCCGGCGGCGCCGGGCTCCCGGCCTATGTGGCGCAGGACCGCGACATCGACGGCGAGGACATTGTGCTCTGGCATACCTTCGGCTTGACCCATTATCCGCGGGTGGAGGACTGGCCCATCATGCCGGTAGACACGGCCGGATTCAGGCTCCGCCCGGATGGTTTCTTCGACCGCAGCCCCGTGCTGGACGTGCCGGCAAGCAAGCCCGCCGCCGGTGGGCACTGCCACCGCTAACCAGGGCGTGTGGAGATGACCGCGGTTGCGCAGCTGGAATCCACGGCACAGCACGACGGCGGCGCGCGGCTTGTGCTGATGGCCCGACTGTGCACCGTGGTCGCCTTCGCATCCATCGCCGCCCACCTACTGATGGCCTGGCAGCATGTGGACACTCCGTGGCAAAGCCTGCTGATGCTGGTCATGGCCGCGTTCTGCCTGCCGTGCGCGTTGAAAACCTGGCGCCACGGCGGCGCGGGTCCGGCCCGGATGCTGATGCTCGCGGCACTGGCCATGGCTGCCTTCCACACCCTGCTGCTCACCGGGGCCGGAGTCCACGGCGGGGGCCACGCAGGGCACGGGGTAGCCGCAGCCGCTGGGAGCACGGTGATCGCCGGAGGCCACGCCGGGACCGCAGCCGGGTCTGCGTCGCTGACAGCAGCCCTTCCGCACACTGAAATGATGCTGGGCGTCATCCTGCTGGAACTGGCGGCGGCCATGTCCGCGGCCATCTATCTGCACCGACTCCGCCAGCACCAGTAGAAGGGCGCAATTGCCCGACCGTTTGGCCCGCATTGGGGCGCGAAGGTCCCTCGCCGTTTGGCAGCGGAGTGCTCTCGGCGTATGAATGAGGGGTGACCCCAGCCTCCGATTCCGCTCCAGAGAACCGTCCCACTGCCGGCATCTCGGCCGGTCCCGACCGCCCTGACGGCGCCGCGGCCGGCTTCGTGCCGGATCCCGGCCGGTGGCGGATCCTGGCCGTGCTGCTGGTGGCTATCTTCATGTCGCTGATCAGCGTGAGCATCGTCAATGTGGTGCTGCCGTCCATCCAGATCGGGCTGGGGGCATCGGATTCTGACCTGCAGTGGGTGCTCTCGGGCTACGCGCTGACCTTCGGCGTGGTGCTGGTGGCAGCCGGCCGGGCGGGCGACATCTTGGGCCGCGGCCCGCTCTTCATTGCCGGCGTTGCGGTGTTCAGTCTCTCCTCAGTGGCCGCAGGACTCGCTCCGGACCCGCTGAGCCTGAACATCAGCCGCTTTGTGCAGGGGCTCGGCTCCGGCCTGTTGAATCCGCAGGCAGTGGGCATGATCCAGCAGTACTTCCGCGGTGCCGAACGCGGCCGGGCCTATGGTGCGCTCGGCAGCGTCATCGGCGTCTCGGTGGCCATCGGGCCCTTGCTCGGCGGGATGATCATCGAACTGGCCGGTGAGCAACAGGGCTGGCGCTGGACCTTCCTGGTGAATGTTCCGGTCGGGATCCTGGCCATCGTGCTGGCGTTGTTGTGGTTCAATCCCCGGCGCAGCGCCGGCGGGCGCGAGGACATCGACAACGAGCGCGCTTCCTTGAAACAGCGCACCTCTGGCTCCGGAGCCGGGGAGAGACCCGCGGCCAAGTCCGACCGTGACCTCGATCCGGTAGGGGCTGCGCTGCTGGGTCTCGCCGTGCTGGCGCTGCTGCTGCCGTTCGTGGAACGCAGTGCCGGCCCGTGGATCTGGCTGCTGCTTCCCGGCGGCGCGGGGCTCCTGGCCTTGTGGGCCTGGTGGGAACATTCCTACCGCAGCCGCGGCCGCAGCCCCATGGTCGACCTGCGGATCTTTCGCACCCACAGCTTTTCCTCGGGCTCGCTGATCGCCGGCCTGTACTTCATGGGGGTGACCAGCGTTTGGGTGTTGGTCGCGCTGTACATACAGCAGGGGCTGGGCGGGAGCGCACTCGAGGCGGGGTTGATCGGGCTCCCGGCGGCGCTGCTCAGTGCCTATTCGTCGCACTGGTCCGGAAAGCGGGTGCTGGAGCGGGGACGGCGGATCATCGTCGTCGGGATCCTGTGCGCGCTGCTCGGGTTGGGGCTGACCATCGCCGTCATTCATCTGGAGGCGGCCGGGGTCCTCAGCATCTGGTGGATGCTGCTGACCTTGTCCTTCATTGGCATGGCACAGGGGCTCATCATCACCCCGAACCAGACACTGACCTTGGCGGAAGTGTCGTTGGAGTACTCCGGCAGCGCCGGGGGCGTCCTGCAGACGTCGCAACGGATCGGCACCGCGGTGGGCATCGCTGTGATCACCGCCGTCGCCTTTTCCGTCCAGGCCCAGTCCGGCTGGACTGAGGCCATTACCGCCGGGCTGTATGTGACTGCCGCGTCCGTCGCCGCCACCCTCGTGATCGCCGCATCCGACGCCCGCCGGGCATCGCGTGCGTCGACACCGCGCTCAGTGCGCGGCTGATGTGTGACCGTCGCGCAGACGGACTTCGATCTGCCCGTCGCTCACCCGCGTTTCATAGGCCGGCTGCTCGGAGCTGGCAGGACCCCTGACGATACTGCCGTCGTCGAGGCGGAAGGTGCTGCCGTGCCAGGGGCAGGTGATGCACTCGTCCTCGACCTGTCCTTCCGCCAGCGGGCCGCCCAGATGGCTGCAGACACTGTCCAGCGCCCGGATGGTGCCGCCGCTGCGGTAAAGCACCAGCGAGATATCTCCGGCGTGCGCCAGCTGGGGCCGGCCCTCCGGCAGTTCGCTCTCCGCCAGGGCGGCGGTCCACTCGGTGGGCCCTACGTGCCACGCAGTGCGGTTGACATTGACGCCCCGCGCGTAGCTCAAATGCCCGCCAAGATAAGCCGAGGACATGAGCAGTCCGAAACCGCCCAGGGCCAGGACTTTGGCCAGGCCGCGGTGGTTGCTGCGTCGGGCCACCCATGATGCAGTGAAGCAGCCCAAAGCCATTGAGTTTCCTGCCGCGTGCACGATGCCGACACGGCTGTCTTCTGCCTGGGTGTCGGACCAGTCATTGAGACCGGCCCACGCAGTGGGTGCTGCCGTGAGGATCCCGGCCGCGATCAGCAGATCGGCAGCCGGTTCGGCCCTTCGGCCGCCCACCGCGTCCAGGAGGGTGGACATGGTCCACGCCCCGATGGGCAGGTCGGTCATGAGCGGATGCAGCGGATGGCCTAGGAAGCTGCCGCTGAGGATGTTGCGGACCGGCAGGGGTTTGACCAGCCGGCCCACCAGCCCGGCAACCGGCTGGGCAACCTTGTCCAGCACCTCGGCTTGTTCGATCTTTTCCATGAGACTGTGCAAAATTGTCATGCCGGTGCAACCCCTCCCGCAGAACGGCCGGCGATGATGGAGTCCGGCCGGCCGGGCCCAGCCCCCAGTACGTGCCAGTGTGGCATCGGGCAGCGGGCGGGGCAAGGGAGGACAAACTCCGGAGGGTGGCTTAAGCGGAAACGCCGGTGGGCGGCTCC
>NZ_JBNHHB010000331.1:0-4051 GCF_059091905.1 Arthrobacter sp. Dra40 | reverse complement strand
GGACGGTTTTCCTTCAATATGGCCGGCGGCCGATGTGAGACCTGCCAGGGAGAAGGGTTCGTGGCCGTGGAACTGCTGTTCCTGCCCGGTAGCTACGGGCCCTGCCCGGAATGCCACGGCTCGCGGTACAACCCCGAAACCCTTGAGGTCACCTACCGCGGCCGTAACGTCGCCGAAGTTTTGGGCATGACGGTAGACACCGCGGCCGAGTTCCTGTCCGACGTCCCGGTTGCCGCGCGCAGCCTCCAGACCCTGCGCGAGGTGGGTCTGGGCTACCTGAGGCTGGGCCAGCCCGCCACCGAGCTCTCCGGCGGCGAGGCCCAGCGCATTAAGCTCGCCACAGAGCTGCAGCGAGCCCAGCGTGGCCACACGCTCTATCTGTTGGATGAGCCCACCACAGGGTTGCACCCGGCCGACGTCCAGCTTTTGATGGCGCAGCTGCACCGCCTCGTTGATGCCGGCAACACCGTCATCGTGGTCGAACACGAGATGGATGTGGTGGCGGCGGCTGACTGGGTCATTGACCTGGGACCGGCTGGCGGCGACGCCGGCGGCGAGATCATGGCCGCCGGGACACCGGCCGTGGTAGCGCGCTCCCAAAAGAGCCGGACGGCGCCGTACCTCGCAGCCGCATGCCAAAGACAACCGAAGAAAACATTGCCAAAAGCTCCTCGATAAAGTTCAGGGCTGCTCTACCTTGAGTGCGCCCGGCACTGGGCATGTAAGCCCGGTGCCGCCTGCGAGGTCCCGGCGTTCGGTCATGCCGCGGGGTCGGCGGCCACCGCAACGCGGTCAATCCAGTCCTACCGGCCCAGTCGACGATAGGACGAGGCGAAGTGGATCAGTGGATCGTCGCTTTCCGTCCCGGTGGCGTCGCGGCCCATGGCCAGCACCTCGCCGACGATCAGCGCGTGCGTGGCCGCCGGATGCACGGCCGTGGTTTTCAGTTCAAACCACGCCGGGGCACCACTGATAACCGCAGCCCCGGTGGCCGAGGCGCGGCGGTAGGGAACCTGGTTGAGCAGGCCTTCGACCGGATTTCCCGGGCTTGCCAACCAGTTGGCGGTGCCCTGGTGCCGGGACGCCAGCAGGCTCAGGGCCCAGGTTCCGGAGTTGACCACCGCGTCGCAGATCCTGGACTCTTCAAAGAGGCTGACCAGCATGGTGGGCGGATCGTAGGACACCGAGAAGTAGCCGCTGACAGTTGCCGCATAGTCGCGGTTGCGCCACCGCGTGGACACCACAGCGACGCCGGCCGCGATGTCCGCGCTCAGCATGCGGTACAGATCGATATCCGGCTGCTGCACCGCGTCCGGCCCGATGCGGTGACCGGTCAGTTCTCCGTCCAGTTCCATGCCGCCATCCTCGCACGACGGCGGCTGATCCGGCCGGGAGGGTTCAGAATGCCGGCAGCTGATGATAGACAGTAAGCACCCTGACTATGACGAGTGGAGTGGACATGGCCCAGCGGCTCGTGGCGGACCTCATTGTCGAACGGCTTCGGGCGTGGCAGGTCCCGCGGATCTTCGGCTACAGCGGGGACGGCATCAACACGTTCATGGGCGCCCTGCGCCGGGCCGGGACGGTCGAGTTTGTCCAGGCCCGGCATGAGGAGAATGCTGCCTTCATGGCGGTAGGCCACGCCAAATACACGGGGGGAGTGGGGGTGGTCACCGCAACCCAAGGCCCCGGCGCCGTGCATCTGCTCAACGGGCTGTACGACGCCAAGCTGGACAGTGTTCCCGTTGTCGCCATTGTCGGGCAGCAGGCGCGTACTGCCCTCGGGTCAGGGTATATGCAGGAGGTGGACCTGGCCGATCTCACCAAGGACGTCGCTTCATTCCGGCACCAGGTCAGCACGCCCGAGCAGGTACCGCTGGTGCTGGACCGGGCTTTCAAGGCCGCCCTCGCCACGAGCGGCCCCGCCGTGGTGATCATCCCGCATGACATCCAAAAAGAGCCCGCTCCCGAGCTCGAACACACCCATGGCGTCGTGGCCACCGCACCGGTATGGCGCCCCGCGCACGTGGTGCCGGATCCGGAGGACGTGCGTGCTGCTGCAGCCATCCTTAATGCCGGGGCGCGGATTGCCCTGCTGGTGGGACAAGGAGCACGCGGCGCCCGCAGCGAGGTGGTGGCAGTGGCAGAGAAGCTTGGTGCCGGCATCACCACCAGCCTGCTCGGCAAGCCGTACGTGGACGAGTCGCTGCCCTTCGTGACCGGAACAATGGGCCATCTGGGCACCGCCGCGAGCGGCCGCCTGCTGGCCTCGTGCGACACCCTGCTGATCGTCGGTTCCAACGACCCGTGGACGGAGTTCTATCCTCCGCCCGGCGCTGCCCGGGCAGTGCAGATCGACAATAAATCCGGCGCCATCGGCAACCGCTATCCGGTTGAGGCCGCGCTCACCGGCGACGCCGCCACGACGCTGGAGGCGCTCCTGCCGCTGCTCGAGGAACGGCCAACCGGGTCGTGGCGTACGCAGGTAGAAGGGTGGGTCCGGCAGTCGCACGAGCTTTCGCGGAAGCGGGCCATGACACCGGCCCGGCAGGTCAACCCGGAGCGGGTGGCGCTTGAGCTCAGCGAGAGGTTTCCAGCGGATGCCCGGCTCGCCGTCGATGTGGGCAGTTCCGTCTACTGGTATGCCCGCCAGCTGCGGCTGCCGCCCGGGGCGCAGGCCCACCTCTCCAGCACCTTGGCGAGCATGGGCTGTTCCCTGCCCTACGGCCTTGCCGCCAAGCTGGCTGCTCCGGAAAAGCCGCTGGTTGTCCTCACCGGAGACGGTGCCATGCAGATGAACGGGGTGGCTGAACTGATCACCGTCGGCCGGCTGTGGAAGCGGTGGGCTGATCCGCGTTTTGTGGTTTGTGTGTTGAACAACCGGGAACTGGCCGAAGTGACGTGGGAACAGCGTGAGATGGAGGGGGAGCCGCGTTTTGCCGACAGCCAGGCGTTGCCCGACTTCGACTACGCCGGCTACGCCCGATTGCTGGGTCTGCACGGGACGCGTGTCGAGGACCCGGAGCAGCTGGGGGTTGTCTGGGACGAAGCGCTGGCCGCTGACCGGCCGTACCTGATCGAGGTGCTTGCCGATCCCGATGTTCCGCTGCTTCCGCCCTTCCCGGACGGCCGGCAGAAGGCCGAAACCATGCAGCAGGCATTGGAGCAGGAAGGCGCGGCAGCCGACGGTGCGAAAGCCTTGTTGCGCACCTACACTGACCTCGAAGAGTCCAGTGGCGGCCAGCCATCCGGGCCGGGGAGTCCAGGCTAGGCAGAATTGCAGGAAAGAAGCAGGGCATGAGTGAGGCGGCAGAATTCATCGACCTGACTGTGCAGCGGGAGGCTTCGTGGGAACGGGCCGAAGCACAGAATGCGCTTAGCGATGGACTGCGCTGCTACGGTGCGTCCGTCGGCGCTGTCAGGGGTGCCGTCCGCGACGCCTGTCGAAAGTTCGGGCCCCTCTCCCATGACCAGATGACCGCGCTCGGTTCCGAACTGTGGGCCCGGCCGGTTTTCGAGCGGCGCCTCGCCGCCGTGGTGCTGCTGCAGTCGAACAAGAGCCTCTTGCGGAACTCCGATTTGACGCGGCTGGAGGGATTTTTGCGGGGCGCCCGCCAGGTGGCTCTGGTGGATTTGCTCGCCGTCGACGTCGTGGGACCCCTGATTGAAGGACTGACAGGGCTGTCCCGCACCCGGGCCGAAGCCATCCTGGATCGCTGGGCACAGGAGCTAGACCCATGGCTGCGCAGGGCGGCCCTGCTGGCCCCCCTGCGCGCGGTGCGGGCCGGCGGTGGGAATGCTGCCGGTTGTGAACGACGGGTCAGGACGGCGCTGAACGATGCCTGTGACATGGTCCAGGAGGCGGCCGCCGTGATGCGGGATGAACTATCAAACTCCCGCCGGCCGCAGGCGCCGCCGTAACACTGTCACAAGGACACAAAAAAGCCCCGGAAATCCGGGGCTTTCTCTGTGCGCAGGAAGGGACTCGAACCCTCACCCTCAATAAGAGGACTAGCACCTCAAGCTAGCGCGTCTACCATTCCGCCACCCG
>NZ_JBNHHB010000330.1:0-4057 GCF_059091905.1 Arthrobacter sp. Dra40 | reverse complement strand
GAGCGCGACGAGGACGCAGCCTGCCGCGAGATGCAGGAAGAAACCGGCGTGCGCCTTGCGCCGGAGGCGCTCGAGGAGGCCGGGCGAATTTTTTTCGACTTTCCTGCGCAGCCTGAGTGGAACATGGACACTGCCCTGTTCGTAGCCAGGCGCTGGAACGGCGTGCCGGTCGAATCGGCGGAAATCGCCCCGGCGTGGTATCGCCTGGACCAGCTCCCGCTGGGGCTGATGTGGCAGGACGCCGGCCATTGGCTGCCGCTGGCTTTGTCGGGACAGCAGCCCCGGCTGCACGTGGTGATGCGGCCGGATAATCAAACAGTGGCCGGCGTCGAGAACCTCGACACCGGCCACCGCGTGACGTGGGAACCCTAGCGGCCCAGCTCCCGCTGGGCCGGCCCGTTGTACTCGCTGAGCGGACGGATCAGTGAATTGGCCTCCAGCTGCTCCATGATGTGGGCGGTCCAGCCGCTGATGCGGCTGGCCACGAACAGCGGCGTGAACATTTCCGTGTCGAACCCCATCAGGTGGTAGGTGGGGCCGGCCGGGTAATCCAGGTTCGGTTTGATGTTCTTCGCTTCGGCCATGGCTTGCTCGAGCCCGTCGTAGAGACCGAGTATTTCGGGCCGTTCGTAGTGTTCGATCATTTTGTCCAGGGCCGCCTTCATGGTCGGCACCCGTGAATCACCGTGCTTGTAGACCCGGTGGCCGAAGCCCATCACCTTCTTTTTCTCCGCCAAAGCCTGCTCCATCCAGGCCCGGGCGCGTGCGGCGGCGTCCTCACGGGGCTCGTCAGCACGAATGCCGATCTGCTCAAAGGTGTGCATCACTGCCTCGTTGGCTCCGCCATGCAACGGGCCCTTCAGCGCGCCGATCGCACCGGTGACGGCTGAGTGCAGGTCCGAGAGCGTGGAAGTGATGACCCGGGCCGTGAAGGTGGAAGCGTTGAACGAGTGCTCCGCGTACAGGATCATCGAAACGTTGAAGGCGTCGACCACTTCCGGGGCGGCCTCCTCGCCAAAGGTCATCCACAGGAAGTTCGCCGCGTAGCCCAGGTCGCTGCGCGGTTCCACCAGGTCCTGGCCGCGGCGCCGGCGCTGGTCGTACGCGATGGCCGCGGGGAAGGCCGCCAGCAGCTCTACCGCCTTGGTCATGTTGGCCTCGGGGGAGGAATCCCCGGCCAGCGGGTGGCGCGCCCCGATGACGCTGGCGGCCGTCCGGCAGACATCCATCGGGTGGGTCTGGACCGGCAGCGCATCGATGACCGACTTCACTACCGGATCCAGTGCGCGGCCGCCGCGTTCGGCCGCGGTGAACTCCCGCAACTGGTCCGGGTTGGGAAGCTCGGAGTTCCACAGCAGGTAGGCCACTTCCTCGAAGCTGCAGTGCGCAGCGAGGTCCTGGACCGGGTACCCGCGGTACAGCAGGGAGTTCGTTTCGGCGTTGACCTTGGAAATCTTCGTCGTATCGACGACGACGCCGGCCAGCCCCTTGTGGATCTGCGGTGCTTCAGTCGTTGCATCCGTGCTCATGGCGACTCCTATGTCTTTGGTCAGTGCCTTGTCAGTGCCGGCCGGGCACTTGGAAATTGAATACAGAGGTGTCGAACTGGTTATACGCCTCATAATCCACCAATTCGTACAAACGCGCACGGGTCAGCATGTCCGGGACCTGTGCTTGTTGCGTGCCTTGGGCCTTGATCGTGTCCAGGGTCCGCTCGGCCGCACCCATCGCGCTGCGCAGCAGTGTCACCGGGTAGATGACCATGTTGACGCCGACCGAGGACAGTTGGTCCGCGGTGAACAGGTCGCTCTTGCCGAACTCGGTCATGTTGGCCAACACGGGCACCTCCACGGCGTCGCGGATGGCAGCGAATTCCTCCAACGTCCGCATGGCTTCGGGGAAGACGGCGTCCGCACCGGCGTCGACCAGCGCACGGGCACGGTCCTGGGCCGCAGCCAGGCCGTCCACGGCGCGGATATCGGTACGCGCCATGATCAGGAAGTTTGGATCGCGGCGGGCGTCCGCGGCGGCACGGATCCGTTTGCTGGCGGTCTCCAAGTCCACCACGTTCTTGCCGTCCAGGTGGCCGCAGCGTTTGGGGTTGAACTGGTCCTCGATGTGGCAGCCGGCCAGACCGGCGTTTTCCAGTTCCTGCACGGTGCGGGCCACGTTCATCGGCTCGCCAAAACCGGTGTCGGCGTCCACCAAAGCGGGCAGATCGGTCATCCGAGCGATCTGTCCCGCCCGGGTGGCGACTTCGGTCAGCGTGGTCAGGCCGATGTCCGGCAACCCCAGGTCATTGGCCAGCACCGCGCCTGAGATATAGACGCCGTCGAACCCCTTCTCCTGAATCAGCCGCGCCGACAGGGGATTGAACGCGCCGGGGAACTGCTGCAGCTCCCCGGACGCCAAGCCCTCGCGCAGTGTCCGGCGCTTCTGCTCGGGGGTGGTGGCGGAGTAGAGCATTTAGAACAACCCCTTCGGTCCTGCGGTAAGGTCGATGACCCCGTCGGCTGCCTGGATGTTCAGCTGGTCCAGCTCTCCGGCTGCCAGTTCCGGCAAGCGCTCGACGGCGGCCAGGAACCTGTCGATTTCAGCGTCCTCGACGATCCCGGCGGCCAGCGTACGCAGCTTGTTCACGTACTGGTCCCGAGCGAACGGGCGGGCGCCCAGCGGGTGCGCGTCAGCTACGGCGATTTCATCGGTGATGACGGTGCCGTCGGCCAGCGTGATTTCCACGGAGCCGCCGAACGCCTTCTCCGAGATGTCCAGCGAGTGGTAGCGGCGGGTCCACTCCGGGTCTTCCTCGGTGCTGACCTTGTGCCAGAGCGAGACGGTGTCCGGCCGGGCAGCCCGCTCGGGGGCGTACGAATCAACATGGTGCCAGGTGCCGTCCTGCAGTGCCACGGTGAAGATGTAGGGGATGGAGTGGTCCAGTGTTTCGCGGGACGCCGTCGGACTGTACTTCTGCGGATCGTTCGCGCCGGAGCCGATCACGTAGTGCGTGTGGTGGCTCGTCCTGATGAGCACGGACTTCACATTGTCCGCCTGCGTGGCTTCCGGGTGCGCGCGGTGCAGCCGGCGGGCCAGATCGATCCAGGCCTGGGCCTGGTATTCGGCCGAGTGTTCCTTGGTATAGGTGTCCAGGATGGCGCGCTTGGGTTCGCCCGGCGCGGGCAGCGGGACGCTGTAGGAGGCGTCCGGGCCGTCCAGCAGCCAGGCGATGACGCCGTCCTCGCCTTCGTAGATCGGCACCGGTGAGGTCTGGCCGCGCATGGCCCGGTCGACGGCCTCCACCGCCATCTTGCCCGCGAACGCCGGGGCATGGGCCTTCCACGTGGAGATCTCGCCCTTGCGGGACTGGCGGGTCGCCGTCGTCGTGTGCAGTGCCTGGCCCACGGCCTGGAAGATGGTTTCCACGTCCAAACCCAGCAGCGTGCCGATGCCCGCTGCGGCGGCCGGCCCCAAATGGGCAACGTGGTCGATCTTGTGCTTGTGCAGGCAGATGGCCTTGACCAGGTCCACCTGGATTTCGTAACCGGTGGCGATGCCGCGCATCAGGTCGCGGCCGCTCGCCCCGACGTGCTGGCCGACCGCCAGGATGGGCGGGATGTTGTCGCCCGGGTGTGAGTAGTCGGCCGCCAGGAAGGTGTCGTGGTAGTCCAGTTCCCGCACGGCCACGCCGTTGGCCCAGGCCGCCCACTCCGGCGATGTCTTGTCCGCGATGCCGAAGATGCCGGCGCCGTTTCCGGCACGGGAGACCGGGTGGCTCAGCGCCTGCGCGCGGGCGGCGACGACGGGTAAGCGGTTCAGCGAGGCGATGGCCACCGACGCGTTGTCGATGATCCGGTTAATGGCCATCTCAGCCACGTCGTCGGAAACCTCCACGGGATCCGTCGCAACGCGGGCGATTTTGTAGGCAAGCTGATCTTCGCGCGGCAGGTTCTCTTCGCTGCGGTAGACGCGTACGTGGTGCTCGACGGTCATGAAACAGTCCTTTCGAGTGGCAGATCGGGTCGATGGTTGGGATCGGTGGACTTGAAATGTTCCAGGCTTT
>NZ_JBNHHB010000329.1:0-4096 GCF_059091905.1 Arthrobacter sp. Dra40 | reverse complement strand
ATAAGAGGACTACATGGAATCCCTGCCCACCGTCTGGTTCATTGTCATCGCCTTCTTCTGGACCGGGTACCTGTTCCTGGAAGGATTCGACCTCGGCGTCGGCATGATGATGCGGGGCTTCGCCCGTAACAACACGGAGCGCCGCGTGCTGCTCAACACCATCGGCCCGGTCTGGGACGGCAACGAAGTCTGGCTGGTCACCGCGGGGGCTGCCACGTTTGCGGCTTTCCCCGAGTGGTATGCCGCCCTGTTCTCCGGCCTGTACCTCCCGTTGGTGCTGGTGCTGCTGGCCCTGATCTTTCGCGCCGTGGGCATCGAATACCGCGGCAAGGTGGACACCGACCGGTGGCGGGCCCGCTGGGACTGGGCGATCGCGCTGGGCTCACTCGTCGCGGCCTTCGGTGTCGGCGCCATGCTCGCCCTGACCACCACCGGCCTGCCGCTGAACGCCAACGGCGACCGCGTGGGCGGACCGTTCGCCTGGTTCAACGGCTATGCGGTGCTCGGCGGGCTGGCAGTGGTCGGCTTTAGCCTGGTGCACGCGGCCGCGTTCCTGGCGCTGAAGACCGACGGCGAGGTCCGCTTGCGGGCCAAGGCGCTGGTCCTGCGCTGGCTGCCGGTGGCGCTGCTGCCGATGGCCGCCTGGGCGGCCGTGCTGGTGCTGCGCCACGGCAAGGCGGTCACGGTGGCGACGCTGCTGGTCGCCGCCCTCGGTGCGGTGGCGGCATGGCTGCTGGCCAAGGCCGGACGGGACGGGCTCTCCTTCGCCGGGCTCGGCATCTTCGTGGTCGCCGGGTCGGTAACCATCTTCACCGCGGTGTTCCCCACCGTGCTGCCCTCGACCGTCGACGAGGCATTTAGCCTGACCGTGCAGTCGGCGTCGTCCTCGGACTACACGCTGGGCGTGATGAGCGTGGTGGCGTTGTTCGGCATCCCGGCGGTGTTGGTCTACCAGGGCTACACCTACTGGGTGTTCCGCAAGCGCGTGAGCGCATCCGCCATCCCCGCCGCCCACTCCGTCGTCGCCCAGTGAAGCCGATGCCGCCGGTTGGCGCGGCCGGCAAACGCGCGCTCTACCTGCTGGGGCTGGCCGCCGCCATCAAGGCGGCCGGGCTGGTGCTGCTCGCGTCGGCAGTGGCCGTTGGGGTTGCGGGCGTGGCAGACGGGACTTTCAGCTGGGACAGCATCCTGCCGGCCGGTGTCCTCGGCGCCGTGCTGCGCGCGGCGGCGGCGTGGGGCCAGGACGTGGCGGCGCAACGGGCGGCAGCGGGCGTCAAGGAGGACCTGCGGGCCCGCCTCGCCGCGCGGATCCTGCACGACGGCGGCGCCCCCTCGGACCGTGACGGCGCCTCCGCCATGGGACACGGCGCGTTGAGTGTGCTCGCCACGCGGGGGCTGGACAACCTGGACGACTATTACACCAAGTACCTGCCTGCCCTGGTGACCTGTGCGGTGGTGCCCCTGCTGGTGGGGCTGAGGATCCTGTCCGCTGACTGGGTCAGCGCGCTGATTGTGGTGCTCACGCTCCCATTGGTGCCGGTCTTCATGATCCTGATCGGCAAACACACCCAGGACCGGACCGAGGAGGCCGCCGCAGCCCTGGACCGCCTGTCCGACCACCTGCTGGAACTGGCCCGCGGACTACCGGTCCTGGTCGGACTGGGCCGGGCGGCGGCACAAACCCGCGCCCTGCGCGACGTTGCCGGGGCCTACCGCGAACGGACCATCGCCACGCTGCGGGTGGCTTTTCTGTCGTCCTTGGCACTGGAACTGATCGCCACCATTTCCGTGGCCGTGGTGGCGGTGTTCGTGGGCATCCGGCTGGTCTACGGCGGGATGGAGTTGGAAGCCGGACTGCTGGCGTTGATCCTGGCGCCGGACTGTTTCCAGCCACTGCGAGACCTCGGTTCCGCGCACCACGCGAGTGAAGACGGAGTGGAGGCCCTCAAGCGCAGCAAAGCCGTGCTGGACGCGCCGTCGGGCCGGGCGCTGGTACCGGTGCACGTGGAAACCGGAAGAGATGATGCCGTACCCGGCGCCGGCGCATCCGGCAGGGGAGCGCCGGAGCTGCGGGTAGCCGGGCTGGCCGCGGGCTACCCAGGCCGCGGGCTGGTCGTGGAGGGGTTGGACTTTACCGCGCCGGCCGGCAGCATCACGGTGCTGTCCGGGCCGAGCGGCGGAGGCAAGAGCACCGTGCTGGAGATCCTCGCCGGGCTGCGCCGGGATGGGGCAGGCATTCGGGCCGCCGGCCACGTATCCGGCGTCGACCGCGGCCGCATTGCCTGGATCCCGCAGCACCCAGTGCCCTCTGAAACCACCGCCGCCGAAGAAGTGGCGTTGTATGCCGGACTGACCGGCCCGGCCGGTCGCGCGGCAGCGGCGGAAGCACTGGGGCACGTCAACGCCGCCGGTTTGGCCAACACGGGAACCGGCGACCTCAGCCCGGGCGAACTGCGCCGGGTGGCCGTGGCACGCGCCTTGGCCCGGATCGAGCACGTCCCCGGCGTGGACGTGCTGCTGGCCGATGAACCGACTGCACATGTGGACGCGCGCAGCGCACGCGCCATCGAGGCTGCGCTGGACAGGCTCCGCGGCAGGGTGACGACTGTGCTGGTGTCACACGATCTGGAGACAGCGGCGCTCGCCGACCACGTGGTGCCGGTAGTGCCACCGGGCCCGGAAACCGCTGCTCCTGCCGCACGGGCGGCAGGCCGGCTGACGCGGACACCGGCAACGGAGCCGGAGACCGAACGCAGCGAGCCTGAAACCGAAACCATGAACGGCGGCAGATCAACCGCACCCGAGGAGCCCATCTCTGGTGCTGCGCCAGGCCTGCTGAGGCAGGCAGCTCTGCTGCGGCCGTGGAGCCCCGGGTTCCTGGCCGCGTTGTGCTTTGGCGTCGGCGCAGCGCTCTTCGCCGTCGCGTTGGCGGGCCTGTCCGGCTGGCTGATCGTCTATGCCAGCGAACAACCGCCAATCCTGCACCTGATGACATCGATCGTGGGTGTCCGTTTTTTCGGTATCGGACGTTCGGTGCTGCGGTACCAGGAGCGGCTGAAGCTTCACGACGCCGTCTTCGAAAGCACCGACCGGCTGCGGATCCGGCTGTGGAACGGACTGCTGCAGCGACCCGCGGCGTGGCGGCGGCTGGCCCGCGGAGGCGGCGCGCTGGAACGGCTGGTCGGTGATGTGGATGAACTGCGGGATGTCGCGCCCCGGGCCCTCTTTGCCCCGCTGGTCGGGCTGCTGGTGGCCGCCGCTTCCTGCGTGGCCACGACACTGCTGATGCCTGCCGCCCTTGGATGGCAGGTGCTGCTCTCGGTGATCTGCATCATGGTGGCGCCCGCCGTGGCGCGATGGGCCGACCGCCACGCCCAAGCCACCAACGTGAAGGTCAAGGGCAGGTCGCTGAACGCTTTCACGCGTCTGCTGGGCGCCGCGCCGGACCTGGCAGCCAACTCTGCCGCTGAGCCCCTGCTGCAGCGGGCGCGCCGGTTGGACCGGGAGGCAACTGCCGCGGTGCAGCGCAGCGCCTGGGCCCAAGGACTGGGACACGCGCTGACCGTGCTGGCCTGTTCGCTGGCGGCCGTCGTGATGATGGGTTCAGCCGGCGGCACAGTGCCGGGACTGGCCGCCGTCGTCGTGCTGATGCAGTTGGCGCTGGTGGAACCGTTTATGGCCGTGAACACGGCGGTACAACAATGGGGAACCTGGCGTGCAGCCGGTGCGCGGGTGCTGCCGGAACTCGGCAGCCCCGACACGTCGGCCGGGGACGCGCCGGCCGACGGCCTGGTGGACACGCTGGAACTGCGGGACGCGTCCTACCGCTACCCGGGCGCGGACCGCGACGCCTTCACCGGAGTGGACCTGAGGGTGGAGCGCGGGCAGTGGCTGGGGGTGACCGGACCCTCGGGCAGCGGAAAATCCACCCTGCTCGGGGTCCTGCTGGGATTCCTGCCACTGGCCTCCGGCCAGTATCTGGTCAACGAAACTCCCGGCCACGCGCCGCGGTCGGCGATCGCGTGGATGCCGCAGGAAGCGCACCTGTTCAACTCCACGCTCCGGGCCAACCTCCTGCTGGCCCGACCGGCAACCG
>NZ_JBNHHB010000328.1:0-4152 GCF_059091905.1 Arthrobacter sp. Dra40 | reverse complement strand
AGGCTGATGTACAGAATGGTCACGGCAAGCGCGGCCAGCACCTGCCAGAGCACCACGCTTTTCCGGCCGGCGGGCCTCCGGTGTACCTCGTGCTGGTATTCAACGGCATCAAGGGCTAGGCCGATCAGGATGGCGCCGCCTAGGTTCATCCAAAACCCATTGCCGGCCACATTGAAAAGGGTGATGAACAGAAATATGAAGGCAATGCCGAGCACATCGCGGAAGACTTTGCCGCCGCTGGAGAATTTCCACTCCAGGTAGCTTTTCGGCTTTTGCTGCGTTTCTGACGTCGTTTGATCGTGGGTTGTCATGCATTTCCTCCGGGCTTAGTCTGCCGTCATTGTGCCATGCACGCGAACTAGGTCGAAGTTTGGGCCAGTTCCACGATCCACTCGGGTGTCTGGCGCTCCAGCTTGTGGTCCGTCATGACCCGGAGCCTGGCTGCCTGCATTCTGACACTGTCCTGTTGCGAGGGCTCAGCGGCTCTGGGGGAGGGCGGCAGGGCCTCCTCGTCCTCAACAGCTGTGACCTTTTGAGCCAAGATGTCGTTGGAAGCGACCTGAAGAATCCGCGCCTCTTCTTCGCCGGCCAAGTTACTTTCGGCCAAGAGAGCCAGCACCCCCAACCCCACCACCTTCCGGTCCATACTCGGGGACATCGACGCATCCAGTGCCCACTCCGCCCTCGCCCACCACTGCGCCCGGCGATCTGCCTCTGCCTGAGTCCGCATGCTGCGCCAGCCGATGTAAGCTGCGATGAGGGCAGCCAGAAGGATCGCCAGCGGACCGAGCGAAGCCAGAACATCCCACCCATCCGGGGCGTCGTTGCGGACCACAACCTCGAGCGGATCTGGAGCTTGCATCGCGATCATGGCTCCAACCTAGGGCATGCCTCGGGCGAAATGGTGCCGGACCGCGAGTCTCACACCGCGCTTCTACCGAGATGCTGCGCCTGCCCGACGGCAACGGACTCGGCCACTGGACCTTTGCCCGAAGACTGGGATGATCAGGGTATGACCATTCCAGTGACGTTCATTCCTTCAGACTTGGCCCGCGCGGCCCGTGCTTTGACGCAGGTGTCATCCAAGGTGATCGCCAAGGCAGCGAACCTGGACAAGAAGCAGGTTCGGGACTTCGAAAAGGGCAACCAAGCGTTGACCCCCGAGCAGAATGAGCAGCTGCGCCGCGCCTTGGAAAGGTTCGGCGTCGACTTCATAGCCGACGACGACCACGGCGGCTACGGTGTCCGCCGCAAGTTCAACGCCACCAAGATCCAGCGCCTGGAAACCTGGGAAGGCGAAGGCGGGGCGGCTCATCAGGACGACGTCTAGGACACTCCGGCTCTGCTCTGCCTCCGCCTGACCGGGGAGCCTCCGTGCGGCGTCCCGGGAGGCGGAGGGCTTCTCCCGCAGTAACCTCTTATACATGCGCGGATTCGCGTGGCTGGCCGGGTTATAGTCCATCAGCCTGTTGGACAACTCCCATGGCGGCACATCACGGTCCTGCTGGACAAGCTCGATACCGCCGAAACGCGCAACTGGCACGCCACTGCCGCCGTGTAATACGGATGGTCGCGGAACATGCTGATGAAAATGATCTGGACAGAGCCCTCGAGCGCGGTTTCTACCAGGTCCCGGTCGGCAACCCTTCGATTGTTTCAGCGTTCATCGGCTGCGTCCCTACCACTGGAGTCACAATGTGCTGCCACGCGTTATTAGGCACACTGGTTGACTCCGACTCCTGATCCTTCGGCGTCCGCGGGGAGGCATAACGGACCTGCAGGGAAGCAGGAGAGGGAGTGATTGAAACCTTACGACCGAGCTTTGTCGCGCAGCAGTCGACTGAGGCTATGTTAGCGGCGTATCACTGCCGCCCTCAGACGGGTGGACTGGAACCGGAGCGGGGCGTTGCGATCGAAAGTGCGTCGCTTGCTAAATATTCATGATCGATCGTTCAGAAAATACGCACTTCTACCGATGTGACCTGCATCATGTTTACCTAGACTTCCTGTATCTATTCGGGCCTGAACGCGGCCCGACAGGAAGGGAACGACCATGACCAAGACACCAGAAGTCCGATCATCTGTCCCGCCGCCACCGGTGGCGGCGGCAGGTCCTCACGCGGCCGAGGTTTCAGCCCCACTGACTGAGCAGGCACGAGCCATTCGTGACGGCGAGTTGAGCAGCCGTGAGCTGACACAAATGTATCTTGATCGGATACAGGCGCTCGACAAGCCCGAGACGCTCAATTCCTTCCTGCTGACCCGTGGGGACGAGGTGCTGGCCGAGGCCGCGAGGATGGACAATCTGCAGGCTTCGGGCGAGGTTATTGGACCGTTGCACGGTATTCCCTTGGGCATCAAGGACGCATTGTTCACAGCAGGAACGCGCACCACTGGTGGTACGGCTGCGCTTAAGAATTTTGTCCCCACCGAGGACGCCACTGCGGTGCAACTCCTCAAGAAGGCCGGCGCCTTGGTGTTGGGCAAAACGAATCTTCATGAGTGCGGCTTCGGGATCACCAGCAACAACCCCCACTTCGGACCGGTCCGTAATCCCTATGACCCGCTGCGGATCCCCGGCGGGTCAAGCGGAGGTTCGGGCGCCGCGGTCGCAGCTCGACTGTGCTCCGCCGCAATCGGTACCGATACCGGCGGTTCGGTTCGCATCCCTGCCGCCCTGTGCGGTGTAGTCGGACTCAAGCCGACTCTGGGCCGCGCTAGCCGCGGTCGGATGCTAGGCCTGTCGTGGAGTTACGATGTGCTCGGGCCGATCACCCGAACGGTGTCGGATGCGGCGGCCATTCTCAAGGTGGTCGCCTCGGGTCCGGATCCGCTCGACCCGTTTGCGGCGGATGACCCCTCCGGTGCACGGCTGCCTGCGGCCATTGCGGAAGCCGGCGTGAACCTAAAGGGTGTGCGGATCGGCATCCCGGACGGATATTTCGCCGACGACAATACTCCTGAAGTAGACCGGGTGCTGGCTGAGAATTACAAGCTGCTCGAGAGCGCCGGAGCGATCCTCGTGCCCGTGACGGTCAAGGACGTGGAGCATGCGAGCCATACGGGGTTCCTGACCGTGATCCCCGAGGATGTCGTGCTCACCGAGGAGGCGCTGCGAGAGGCGGGCATTGAGGGCGGGATCGCTGGCAACCTGCAGTCCTTCGGCGCAGATGTGCGTGCTGCGCTGGGCAGCCAGATCGGGCCGGAGGCGCAGCCCGTTCCGGCGTTCGCATATGCGGAGGCAATGTCCCGCACGGTGCCGGCGATCCGGCGAGGATTCGCCGAGGCTCTTGCGGGAGTCGATGTGCTTCTGACGGCCACGACGCCCGCGACAGCGGTTCCCATCACCGAAGACGTTCAGATGCAGCACAACGGCCGCAGCGTGGATACTTTTGAGACCTTCATTCGGTACGCCTTCTGCATCTCGGTCGCGGGACTTCCGGCGATCTCGGTTCCCGGAGGCATGGGCGAGAAGACCGGGCTTCCCGTCGGCCTGCAGTTCGTCGGAGCACCCTGGAGCGAAGCCAGGCTGCTTGAGATCGCGCTTGCCTACGAGCGTCTCGCCGTCGGCGTCTGATTATCGCGCTGGGCTTCATTGCCAGATGGGACGAACAGGCAACATCCCCACGCGCGTCCCGCGGAACCGCCGAGATCCTTGCGCGGCGAGGTGACGTCGGCGAGGATGCAGGACATCCCGTACTGCGAAGAAGGAGCCGACGCGATGACAAAGTACCTGATCTCGTTTCCGAGTGCCGCCATGGGCGTTTCAAAGGAGGAGCTGCCGGCCGTTTCGGATGCGTCGCATGCGGTGGTCCAGGAGGCGAAGGACGCCGGCGTCTGGGTCTTCGGCGGCGGCATCGATGAGAGCATCCCGCCGGTCATGGTCGACGGCGATGGGACCGTGAGCGAGGGCACCTACCCGCAGACGACGCAGCTCGAAGGCGGCTACTCGGTGCTGGAGTTGCCCTCGTATGACTCGGCCTTGGAATGGGCTGCGAAGATCGCGGTGGCTTGCCGCTGCGCGCAGGAGGTGCGGGCCTTCGCATACGACCCTGCCAGCTAAGTCTCGGCCCGGATATTCTCGTCGCGCGCTCGCGGTCGACATGATGCAACGAAGAACGCCGGGTGCGGCTCGCTAGATGGAGCCGCACC
>NZ_JBNHHB010000327.1:0-4158 GCF_059091905.1 Arthrobacter sp. Dra40 | reverse complement strand
GGGCGAAGGCTGGGGGGACGAACGGACCGCCAGCGCCGCAGCCAACCTGCCGTCCGCTCCCGCACTGCGGGAAACGGTTCGCCGGCGGCGCGCCACCGGCGGACCGTCGGAACACGCTTTTGCGGCTTTGGTCGGACTGGAGCTGCGGCCCCGCCGCCTGCGCGAGGCCGCAGCCCTGTGGGCCTCCCTCAAGGAGGAACGAGGGATCGAGGGCCGCGACGCGGTTTGGAACCACCCCGACCTGCTGCCCACGGCCGAGGACTTGGACGATCCTGCGGGCTTTACCGCCCGGCGGAAACTGCTGGACGCCTCCGAGGCAGAAGTCGATGAGGCCCTGCAACGGCTTTTGAGCGGCGGATTCGACGAACAGCCCGGTGACGGAGACTCCCCGGAACCCGGCAGTGACGCCGACGGCGACGACACCGGCACCGCCGAGGGCGGCCCGGACGGTCCCGGAACCGGGGACCGCGGCTAACCGTCGGTTGCGGCCGACCCGCCGTCCTCCACGTCGTCGTCGTCCTGCAGGCCGCGGCCCATGGCAAAGGCAGCACCTGAGAGGAAGGCCTTGGCCCGCTCCAGGTGCGGATAGGTCTGCAGCAGGTGCCAGAAGCGCGGGCCGTGGCCTGGCTCCAGCAGATGCGTGAGCTCATGCAGGATCACGTAGTCGATGACCCAGTCCGGCATATCCCTGATCTTGTCCGAGATGCGGATGGTCCCCCGGGCAGGCGTCGCCGACCCCCAGCGGTCGTTCTGGTTGGACACCCACCGGATGCTGGCCGGCTCGGCGCGGCCCGCCAAGTAGCGCCCGGATAATTCCGCTGCACGGCGGGCCAGGTCCGCGTCGCCCGCGGCAGTCCGGCCTGCCGGGTGCGTGCCGCGTGTTTCAAGTTTGGCCAGCATCCGCTGCACCCACTCCTGTTCCTGGGCGCGGGAAAAATGACCGGGAATGGAGATCACCGCAGCTCCGTTTCGCCAAGCGGCCGACACGGTCCTCCGCCGCCGCGGCGAGCGCTTGACCACCACCGGAGCGCCACTGGATGTGGTCAACGCCACCCGCTCCCCTGGGCCGGCAGCCAGGGTTACGGACCGCGCGGGCGCGGCGGATCCGCGTGGTTTCTGCATGTGTTCTGCTCGGGACATGCGTTGAGGCTACCCGGTGAGTCCGACCGTCCGCACCCGGGCCCGGCTCCTGCGCCGTTTCTGTGGATAACCGCACGGCCCGGGTGGCGTCCGTGCCAGCATGGAGAAGCAATCGCTCCCGGCCCGCGGGGGCAGAGGGAGACGGCGAGGGCCTGGCGGTGCCACAGTTGAAAATCAATCCCGGCCTGCGCCTGGTCGAATGTGCCACGGGCAGAGTTCAGGTCGGTCTGGGGCCGGACGGACTGGTCATCGAAGGAACCGGGGACGCGGACCGGCATTTTTTGCGCCGGCTGCGCCAGGGCTTCGAGTCTGCCGATCTGGCCGAAGTGCAGGCAAGCTGCGGCCTCGATGCCGAGCGGGCCGCGTCGCTGTTGGCGGCGCTGGCGCCTGTCCTGGTGGCGGATGTGGGCGGGGAACGGCTGTCGGGTTTGCGCGCTGACAGGCTTGCACCGGATGCACGCCATTGGTCGGCGGTGTACTCGGCCGACGGCGAAGGGCCGGTCGCCGGCAGGGGCCGCTGCCTTGTCCAAGTCATCGGGTTGGGCCGCACCGGTGCAGCGGTGGCCACCGCGCTGGCAGCGGCAGGCGTGGGCACCCTCCTTCTGGAGGACCCGGCCGCGGCAAGCCCGGCGGACGTTGGTTCCGGCGCCTTCCGGCTTGTTGACATCGGCCTCAACCGCGCGCAGGCCGTCCGGCGTGCCGTGCGCCATATCGATCCAACGGTTTCCTGCTACGTCTTGCCGGGCACGACGGCGGAACAGGGGCCGGCGGGCGTCTTTCCCCGCGCGCTCAGCCTGGTCGTCTGCGTTGACCGCGATGTGCCTGACCCCCAGGTTGCCGCAGCGCTGATGAGCCGGGGCCATCCGCACCTGAGCGTCCTGACCCGCGAGCATGACACGTTGATCGGGCCGCTGGTGGTTCCTGGCCGCACCAGCTGCCTCTCCTGCATCGAACTGCACCGGGCGGAGGCCGATCCGGCGTGGCCTGAGGTCGCCGCGCGGCTGACCGGCAACCCGCCGGGACCGGCGGCGGGCACCGGCACGGGCACACGCAGTGGCGGCGAAGTGTCCCAGTCAATGGCCACGGCCGGATTGGCGGCGATGCAGGCTTTGCTGTTCCTTGACGGTCGGATCGAGCCCGGCAGTTTTTCTGCCGTGCTCAAACTCGACAGCGGCTCCGGCACCGTGTCGCGCCATGCCTACCCGCCGCACCCCGCGTGCGGCTGCGTGCTGGCTGCTGCGTCCTGACTGCGTGTTCGGCGCGGTGGGCATTCAGTTCGACGACAACACCCGCAGCACGTCCTCGCCGTACCGTTCCAGCTTGGCAGGACCCACGCCCGCCAGCTTGGCTAGCTCCTGCATCGATTGGGGCCGGGCTTCGGCGATGGCCACCAAGGTGGCGTCGGTGAATATCACAAAGGCCGGCATCGACGCTTCGCTGGCTGTGTCCTTCCGCCATTCGCGCAGCGCCTCGAACGTCGACTCCTCATACGTCGGAGGGCAATTGTGGCAGCGGCCGACCTTCCGCTCCGCACCGCTTCCGAGCAGGCTGCCGCACCCGCGGCAGACCGCCGGTGCGGCCTGCTTGCGCCGCGCGGGGCGCTGGCCGGACGCACTCCGCACCGAGGATGACGAAGCCGGCCGCAACCCATCCAGGAACCGGGATGGTTTGCGGTTCGCGCGGCCCCCCGGAGTCCGGGCCAACGACCAGGACAGGGCCAGATGCTGGCGGGCCCGGGTGATGCCCACATAGAGCAGGCGGCGTTCTTCGTCCACGGACTCATCGGTGTCCGCGAAAGAAATCGGCATGAGCCCCTCGCTGAGACCAACCAGAAAAACCGCGTCCCACTCCAAACCCTTGGCCGAGTGCAGCGAAGCGAGTGTGACCCCCTGCACGGTTGGAGCATGCTGTGCGGCAGCGCGTTCATCGAGCTCAGCTACGAAATCCAGCATGGTGAAAACACCGCCCGCCGCAGAACCCCGGGCGGCGTCGAGCTCGTCGGCCAGTCCCACCAGTGCTGCCAGAGACTCCCAGCGTTCACGCACTGCTCCGCCGGTCTGCGGTGCTTCCCGCGTGTAGCCCAGGTTGGCCAGGACGTCGCGCACCAACTGCGGCACAGGTTCCGTTCCGGCGGCCCGGGACGAGGCCCGCAGCTGTAGGAGCGCATCACGGACCTCGCGGCGCTGGAAAAACCGCTCTCCGCCCCGGAGTTGATAGCCGATGCCGGCACTGGCCAGCGCCTGTTCGTAGGCCTGCGACTGGCCATTCGTGCGGAAGAGCACCGCAATCTGGGCCGCAGCCACGCCGTCGTCCAGCAAACCGCGAATGCGGGTGGCCACCTGTGCGGCTTCCGCCTCGTCGTCGGCGCATTCGGTGAAAGAAGGCTCCGGCCCGGCCGGGCGCTGGGCGATGAGCTCCAGCGGCGTCGGCCACGTATCCTTGCCCCGCGAGGGCTGCCGGGTACGGGCAGCCAGCAGGGAGTTGGCCAGTTGTACAACCTGCGGCGTCGAGCGGTAGTCCCGGACCAGTTTCACGACGTCGGCGCCCGGGAAGCGTTTGGTGAACTCAAGCAGGTGGCGCGAGGTCGCTCCCGTAAAAGAGTAGATGGTCTGGCTGGCGTCCCCGACCACGCACAGTTCTTCGCGGTCCCCCAACCAAAGGTCCAGGAGCCGTTGCTGCAGCGGCGAAACGTCCTGGTATTCGTCCACCACAAAGTGCCGGTACTGGTCCCGCACGGCGGCCGCCACCTTTGGATCTTCCTGAAGGATGCCGACCGTGATCAGCAGGACGTCCTCAAAGTCGATGATGTTACGGTCCGTTTTGACGTCCTCGTAGGACTGGTACAACCGCGCCACGGTGGTCAGATCGTAGCCCGCCGGGGCCACGCGCCCTGCCGCCCGGCGCACGTAGCTCTCGGGCGTCAGCATGGAGACCTTGGCCCACTCGATTTCGGCTGCCAGGTCGCGGATGGCTGCCCGGTCTGTGGTCAACCTCAGGCGCCGGGCCGCTTCGGCGATC
>NZ_JBNHHB010000326.1:0-4162 GCF_059091905.1 Arthrobacter sp. Dra40 | reverse complement strand
GACTTGCTCGCCGATGCCCAGGTGACAGACCCGGGGCTGGCCCGGCTGCTCGCCTCGATCGGTTCCGCCGTCTTCGCCCAGGCACAGGCAGAGGCCGGGGCCGCAGTGGCCAGGCCATGGGACTCCCCCGTGTTGCCGAAGGCGTCCGCCACTTGCGCACCCGAAGCCGCCGAAGCTGGCGAAAGCCGGCCGCCCACGCCCACCGCGCCGACGACGGCGCAGGCCGTCGCCGCCGTCGTCCGCAGCCAGGAGCGCCTGGTTTACGCCTACGAAACCGTGTTGCCGCACCTGGCCGGCGCTGACCGCGGCGCAGCCGCCCAACGCCTGGGCGCCCATGCCAAGTCCGCGGAAATCTGGCGGTCCGTAGCGGCGGCCGAGTGCCTGGCCCTTCCCTTGCCCGAACCTGTGTATCCGTTGGGCGGGGAATTCACCAGCGATCCGGTGCAGGCGCTGCAGGATGCCGAGCAGGCTGCCCTCGGTCCGTTGGCCGACTTGGTGGCGCTCAGCGACGGGACGGTCCGGCAGCACGCGGTGTCCGGGCTCGCCGCGGCCACTGCCGAGCAGGCGGCGGCGACGGGGATCGTGCTGCCGGCCCCCGGACTGGACGACGAGCTGCTGTCTGCTCCCGCGACCGCTGCTGCCTCATGAAAGCCGGAATGGAACTGCCTTCCGGCTTGCGGCAGACCGCAGCCGGCACAGCTGCCGGCCGCGCGTGGCTGGGCAGCTTTGACGATCTCCATGACGAGGCCATGCAGGCCATGGACCTGCGGGCTGAGGCTGGCGGCCCATGGTTCGGCCATACCGCGGCAGTCTTTCCCGTGCTGGCACCGGAGGGCCGTCCGGCCGTCCTGAAGCTGACCGTTCCCCACCCGGAAGCCGAGGGTGAAGCCCTGGCCCTCAGGCTGTGGGCCGGCCACGGAGCCGTGCAGCTGCTGGATGAACGCGGCCCGTTCGTGCTGCTGCTGGAGCGGCTCGATGTCCACCGCCCGCTGGACTCGGTTGCCTTCGACGATACGATCGGCCTGTGGGGCGGGCTGGTCCGCCAACTTCAGGACGCCCCCGCCGCTGAGGCACGGGGCCGCTTCACGCAGGTGTCCGCACTGGCCGAAGAATGGACGGACACGCTCCCTGCCCGTTGGCTCGAGCTGGGGAAACCGTTCCCCACCTGGCTGATGGAGTGTGCCTTGGAAGTGTGCCAGATCCGGGGCAGCGTCGGCCGGCGCGAGGACCGCGACGTTCTTCTGCACAGCGACCTGCACTACGCCAACATTCTGGCCCGTTTGGATGCCCCGGAATGTTTAGCCGCCATCGACCCGAAGCCTATGGTCGGCGAGCCCGAGTTCACCGCCGCACCGATGCTGTGGAACCGGATCGCAGACCTGTCGGCCACCGATCCCGGGCGGCACCTCAACACCAGGTGCACCGAGCTGGCGGAAGCGGCCGGCATGGATCCGGACACCGCCCTGCAGTGGGCGGTGGCGCGCGAGGTGGACAATGCCCTCGACTACCTGCAGCGCGGTGCCACCGGCGACTGCCTGCGGTCGCTCTGGGTCGCCTCGACCCTGGCCGGCCGGACCCTGCCGGATCTTCCGCCCGCGCACGCCCTGGCAGCACCTGCCTGAGCCGCGCTGTCCCCGCTCAGCGGCCGAGCACGTTCTCCTGCAGCACGTCATAGCCAAGCTTGAGGATCAGCGCTGCGACCACGATCAGGAAGATCACGCGGATAAACCTGCTGCCCTGGGAAACGGCCATCCGGGCACCAACATACCCGCCTGCCATGTTTGCCAATCCCAGCACCAGGCCCAGCCCCCACAGCAGCGCTCCGCTGGGCAGGAAGAACGCCAGGGCGCCCAGGTTTGTTGCCATGTTGACGATCTTTGCCTTCGCGCTGGCGGCCAGGAAGTTGTAGCCGAGCAGTGCCACCATGGCGATGATCAGGAAAGACCCGGTACCGGGACCAATCAGGCCGTCGTAAAACCCGATGATGAGGCCTATTCCGGCCGCGGTGCCCAGGTGGCGCGCACCTTGGTACCTCAGCTGGGTCAGGGAACCCGCGGTCGGACGGAGCGCCGTGAAGACAGCTACCGCGACCAGGGCGAGAACAATGATCGGTTTGAACACTTCGGCCGGCAGCACGGTCGCGACGATGGCTCCGCCGAAGCTTCCGGCCAGCGCGATACCGGCCATCGGCAATGCGGTCTTAAGGTCCGGGTGCGCCCTGCGGTAGTAGGTGACGGCGCTGGTGGTGGTCCCGAAGATGGAGCCCATCTTGTTGGTGGCCAGTGCCTGGACCGGGCTGATGCCGGGCACCAGCAGCAGCACCGGCAGCTGGATCAGCCCGCCCCCGCCAACCACGGCGTCCACCCATCCGGCAGCGAAGCCAGCCACCACCACGAGGGCGAGGGTGGCCAGCTGCAGTTCCTCAAGTCCGGAAATCACCTCCCGGCCAGTGCCGCCAGATGCGTTGCCGCAGTGGCCACCGGAACGTTTTCTGCCTGGCCGGTAGCCCGGTCCTTGACCTCCACGACGCCGTCCGCCAGGCCGCGGCCGACCACCACAATAGTGGGCACGCCGATCAGTTCGGCATCGGAGAACTTCACGCCCGGGGAAACCTTGGGCCGGTCGTCATAGATCACGTCGACGCCGGCGCCCGACAGCTCTTCTGCCAGCTTGTTGGCTGCCTCGAAGATTTCTTCGCCCTTGCCGGTTGCCACGATGTGGACGTGGGCCGGGGCCACGTTGGCCGGCCAGACCAGGCCCTTGTCGTCGTGGTTCGCCTCGGCCAGCGCCGCTACCGCGCGGGTCACGCCGACGCCGTAGGAGCCCATGGTCACCGTGGCCAGCTTGCCGTTGCGGTCCAGCACCTGCAGTCCCAGCGCCTCGGCGTATTTGCGGCCGAGCTGGAAGATGTGCCCCATTTCAATGCCGCGGGCTGCCTCCAGCGGACCTGAACCGTCAGGTGCCGGGTCGCCTTCGCGGACCTCGACCGACTCAATCACACCGTCCCAGCCGAAGTCGCGGCCAGCGACCAGACCGAACACGTGTTTGCCGTCCTCGTTGGCGCCGGTGATCCAGCGTGTGCCGGGTACTACCCGCGGATCCACCAGGTAGAGCAGGCCGGTGGCCGACTCGGCACCGAGCACTGCGGCGTCCAGGCTCCCGCCGGGCCCAATGTAGCCCTTGACCAGCCCGGGATGTTTCTTCAGGTCGTCCTCGGTGGCGGCTTCGACCTCTACTTCGCCGCCCACCGGCAGGAAGGCACCGATGTTGGCCTCGACCCGCTTGAAGTCGACCGCCCGGTCACCTGGTACGCCAATGACCACTACGGTCCGCTCGCCGGTGGGCAGCTTGACTGCCAGCACGACATTCTTCAACGTGTCCGCAGCAGTCCACTCCCCCCCAGTCCGCGGGGCCAGCTGGTTGGCCGCGGCCACCAGGGTGTCAATCGTCGGGGTGTCCGGCGTGTCCTTGACCTCGGCCGCCGGTGCGTTCGCGTAGTCAACCGGCTCCGGCGCCACGGTAGTGACGGCCTCCACGTTGGCCGCGTAGCCGCCGGGCGAACGCACGAACGTGTCCTCGCCGACCTCGGTGGGATGCAGGAACTCCTCGCTCTTTGACCCGCCCATGGCGCCGGAGGTTGCTTTGACCGTGACGACTTCCAGCCCCAGCCGCTTGAAGATCCGCAGGTAGGCGCGGCGGTGCGCGTCATAGCTGGCGTCCAGGCCCTCGTCGTCGATATCGAACGAGTAGGAGTCCTTCATGATGAATTCGCGGCCCCGCAGCAGTCCGGCGCGCGGGCGGGCCTCGTCACGGTACTTGTTCTGGATTTGGTACAGGGTCACCGGCAGGTCCTTGTACGAGGAGTACAAATCCTTGACCAGCAGGGTGAACATTTCCTCGTGCGTGGGCGCCAGCAGGTAGTCCGCGCCCTTACGGTCCTGCAGCCGGAACAGGCCATCGCCGTATTCCGTCCAGCGGTTGGTCGCCTCATACGGCTCGCGCGGCAGCAGCGCCGGGAAATGCACTTCCTGGGCGCCGATGGCATTCATCTCCTCGCGGACAATTGCCTCCACCTTGGCCAGCACCTTCAGCCCCAGCGGCAGCCAGGAATAGATGCCGGGGGCAGCACGGCGGATGTAACCGGCGCGCACCAGCAGCTTGT
>NZ_JBNHHB010000325.1:0-4245 GCF_059091905.1 Arthrobacter sp. Dra40 | reverse complement strand
TCTGGGTCGAGCACTCCGTGGAGGACGTAGCCACCAGCCACCGCCATGGCAACAAGGGCTCCATCGAGGGGCCCTACTACATCCCCGACGCTCCGGAACAAAAGTCGCCGGCGAAGATCAGCATGCGCCCGGATGAAAAGGGCACCCCGCTGCTGTTCCAGGGCCAGGTCCGCTCCACGGACGGCTCCCCGCTGCCGAACGCCAAGATCGAGCTGTGGCACGCCGACGAAGAGGGCTACTACTCCCAGTTCGCTCCGGGCATTCCGGAGTGGAACCTGCGCGGGGCCTTCATCGCCGATGAGCAGGGCAACTTCCACATCGACACCATGCAGCCGGCACCGTACCAGATCCCAACCGACGGCGCCTGCGGCCAACTGATTGCCGCCGCGGGCTGGCATGCCTGGCGGCCGGCGCACCTGCACCTGAAGGTCTCCGCACCCGGTTACGAACTGCTGACTGCCCAGCTGTACTTCCCGGGCGACCCGCACAACGAGGACGACATCGCTACCGCGGTCAAGCCGGAACTGATGCTTGACATCAAGCCGGCCGAATCCGGCACCGGCGTGCAGACCACCTACGACTTCGTCTTGGACCCCGCGTCCTAGCCGGCCGTCCCGACGTCAGGAGGACCCTGTGTCGCCGCAATCTGCCCTGCCCGCCATTGATGCCCGCAGGCTGATGGAAGCCTTCGCCGGCTTAGGCAGTGCGGCTGCAGTCGTCACGGTGAACGGCGGAGACGGTGTGCCCTGCGGCGTCGGGGCCAGCGCTGCCGGCCCGGTGTCGCAGGATCCGCCGCTGATTCAAGTCACTCTGTGGCGCAGCCCCGCGGCGCGGGGCGTGCTGGGCAATTCCAGTTTCGCGGTCAACGTGCTCTCGGAAGACCAGGCGGAGAGTGCGCCATATTGCCCGCGGGTCGGCTTCCGGCCTCGCATGGCGGAACGACGGCGGTGTGCCCGTCCTGGGCGGCAACGCCGCCACGATCGTGTGCACACCGTGGAACGTGTACGACGGCGGCGACCATGTTCTGCTCGTGGGCGAAGTTTTGAGATACGACCTGGGCGCTGCCCGGCCGCTAATGCTGGGGGAGGGCCTGCAGTCCGGCGCGGATGAAAACCGCCAGCAACCGGAGCCGGTGCTGTGGTCGTGGGGCCGGTCCGGGGTGTGATTCTCCTGCTGCCCCGGGTGTGAAGGCGTCCTGGCAGGGTTAAACACCGGTGGGCCGGCACCAAGAGCCGGCCCACCGTCGTCGTAATTTTTGGGGTTTGAGGTTTAGAGTTGCGTGCCGATGGGGCCGCTGTCCTTGACCTCGCCACGCCAGGCACCGGTCTCGGTGCCGCGGGTTTCAATGAACTCCTTGAACTTGCGCATGTCCGACTTCACTTGCTTGTCGTCGATGTTCAAAGCGGCACCGACCTTCTCGGTGAAGGTTTCGGGATCCCACTCGAAGCGCACCGAGACCTTGGTGCTGTTCGCGGCGAGCGGGCTAAAGGTGACAACCCCGGCGTGCGACTTGCCATCGGTGCTGCGCCAGGCGATCCGCTCGTCCGGCTGCTGCTCGACGATCTCGGTGTCGAATTCGCGCTCTACCCCGCCGACCTTGGTCTTCCAGTGGTTGGTGGTGTCGGTCAGTTGGGTCACGGACTCAACGCCGGACATAAAGTTCGGAAAGGATTCGAACTGCGTCCACTGGTCGTACGCTGTGCGGACCGGAACGGCTACATCAATGGTTTCTTCCACGGTTTGCATCAGTTGCCTCCTTTGGAATAGGGCCAGGGGCGCCGTTGCGCCCCTTGAGGTGGCCTCGTTGCCTACGCTACACAGGCTGGTGAAAGGTGACAACTCGATAGACAGCTTGCTGATCATTTTCCCCAGTGCGTAGGGTGGCGTGTGTAGCAATCGCAGAACCGACCGGCAGGAGTGGATGATGCGCGCTGTAGTGTTCGAGGATTTCAAGACTTTCCCCACCATCAAGGAAGTGGAGCGGCCGAAGCCCCGGGCCGGGGAGGTGCTGCTGAAGGTCGCCGGCGCCGGAGCGTGCCACTCGGATGTTGCCATTTATCACGACTTCGAGGCCGGTGGCCCGGGAGCTGTACCGCCGCCGTTCACGCTTGGCCATGAAAATTCCGGATGGGTCGAAGAACTCGGCGAGGGCGTGGAAGGCTTCAACGTCGGCGACGCGTACCTGGTGTACGGGCCGATCGGCTGCGGGCACTGCAAGGCGTGTTCGCGCGGCCAGGACACCTACTGCGAGAACGCGGCCAAGATGCCCTACCTCGGCGTGGGCCTGGGGCGCGACGGCGGGATGGCCGAGTACGTCAGCGTGCCGGCCCGGAACCTGGTGCCGCTGGGCGACGCCGATCCGGTGGCCGCGGCGCCGCTGGCCGACGCTGCGCTGACTCCGTATCACGCCATCAAGCAGTCGCTGCCGCACCTGGCCGGTGGCGGCAAGTACGCGCTGGTCATCGGGCTGGGCGGTTTGGGCCAGATCGCCGTGCAGATCCTGAAGGCGTTGACGGGCGCCACTGTCATCGCCACCGACATGAAGGAAGAGGCGATGCGCAAGGCCGAAGAGGCCGGCGCGGTGACCGTTCCCGGCGGCGACGGGCAGGCTGAGCGGATCCGTGAAATCACCGGCGGCCGCGGGGTTGATGCCGCATTCGACTTTGTGGGTGTGGGTCCGACCGTCAAGACCGCCGCCGCTTCCATGGCCCGGCTGTCCAGGCTGACGGTGGTGGGGATCGCCGGCGGCACGTTGGAGTGGAGCTTCTTCACCAATCCGTACGAGTCCGTCATCACCAACACCTACTGGGGCACCATCGAGGACCTCCACGAAGTGGTGGACATGTACAAGGCCGGGCAGATTGTTCCGGAGATTGAGCGCTACAGCATGGACGATGCGCTGGAGGCCTACCGCAAGCTGCAGGCCGGCGAACTCAGCGGCCGCGCCGTGGTGGTTCCGCACGGAAGCTAGCCAAAGACATGGCCCGACGGCGGTGGGTCTGCTGCGACGGCCGGCCCGCCTTCTTCGGCGGGCTTGACTGCCGAGTAAGCGCAGCGCCGGCGGGCACCATCTGCCCCTGCCCTAGTCGCCAGCACATTCATTCACTGGCGGCGCCGGCCCGGACTCGCTGCGCATCAGCCGCGACTACGACGAGGCGTCTGTTTTGTCCGACAAGTGGTTCGAAAGACGATCGATGGGAGATGTTCCTGGCATCTCCAGCTTGGGGCCTGGGTTTCAACGTCGAAAGTGACACTTCAGGAAGATGGTTCACGTTCGCCGGTTCATCGAGCTTCTCGGATTTTTGGTGAGCAACATTTGACGAAGCCCATAGGCGGTCATGAAAAGCGTCAATAATCACTGTTTATGCCGTCGGTTCAGCCGCTGAGTTCGACCCCTTATATGGGTGAAACCATTTTAGACAAATGACCTGTTGATCTGAACCTCTATGGGTCCCGCTGGTTACTTGCTAGCTACCATCGACCTTTCTGGGCGCGAATACTCGCAATCGCGCCCACTTCTGACCATAGATCATTCCGCTGGGCAACAGCGTGAAGCCGCTCGAAGATTTCATAAAGGAAGCATTAACCTCGCTTCGTGGTTATCGTGAGATAGACCACTAAAATCCCCGAGCGCGGCTATGCTGCGACCCCGTACCGAGAGTTCGTTCGACTTTCATAAACAGTGATTTTGAAAGAAAAGGATGCCATAGAATGAAACAGAGCTGCACGCAAATTTGACGAAAGAGCTATGCCCCCCATGAGCGATTACACACCCACCACCTTCACGTCGACTCCTTCAGCATCGGCGGAAAACAGGTACCCGGACTCGTACCCGAACCAGCACAAACCCGAGCCGAAGTACAATCTGTTCTCGCTCATCTCGTTCATCAGCGCGTTCTTCCTGTCGGTGCCGGCGGTGGTCATGGGCCACATGGCCCTGTCGGAGATCAAGAAGACCGGCGAAAGGGGCCGAGGTCTCGCATTGGCGGGGCTGATCCTCGGCTATCTGGGTACGCTGGCGGGCTTGGCTCTTACTGTGTTGTTGGTTGTGGTGGCGCTGGCGGGGCCCGCTTCTTCGGAGTTTGGTGTTGTGGACAGCAAAGCGCCTCGCGGCCTCCCCCAGACGGCACCGGCACAGACCGAGTCCGAGGATCTGCCTACCCCGACGGCGGAGGGAACCGTTTCGGCGCACTTCTGCGACGTAATGGCCAGCATGAATGCGTCGGAGCAGACGCCCGAGGACAT
>NZ_JBNHHB010000324.1:0-4247 GCF_059091905.1 Arthrobacter sp. Dra40 | reverse complement strand
GGGGACGCCGAGGATCTGCTCGATCTTTTCCGGCAGGGAGCCTTCCTGGCTCAGGTCCACGGTCTCACAGCCGAAGCTGGCGGCCTGCCTCAGCCGGTCGGCGTTCATGTCGCCGACCACGACAGCCGAGGCGCCCAGCACGTGCGAGGAGAAGGCCGCGGCCAGTCCCACCGGCCCTGCGCCGGCAACGTAGACGGTGGAGCCCGTCGTGACGCCGGCGGTGAACGCACCGTGGTAGCCCGTGGGGAAAATGTCGGAGAGCATGGTCAGGTCCAGAATCTTCTCCATCGCCTGGTCCCGGTCCGGGAACTTGAGCAAGTTGAAGTCCGCGTACGGCACCATCACGTACTCGGCCTGGCCGCCGATCCAGCCGCCCATGTCCACGTAGCCGTAGGCTGCGCCCGGCCGGGCCGGGTTCACATTGAGACAGACGCCCGTTTTGCCTTCATTGCACATCCGGCAGCGGCCGCAGGCGATGTTGAAGGGCACCGAGCAAATGTCGCCTTCCTTCACGAAGAGCACGTCGTCACCGGTCTCGACCACCTCCCCGGTGATCTCGTGGCCGAGCGACTGCCCGACCGGGGCAGTGGTGCGCCCGCGTACCATGTGCTGGTCGCTTCCGCAGATATTGGTCGCGACCAGCTTGAGGATCGCGGCGTGCGGTGCCTTCTGCTGGATACCCATTTTGCCGGCGACCTCGGAAGGCAGTTCCAGCTTAGGATAGTCGATCGTTTCAACCGCGACTTCCCCTGGGCCTTTATAGACGATTACACGATTTCCCGTCATGGTTTTTCCTCTCATCTTCTGTTCAAGCCGCGCCATAGCCAGCGGGCGCTGCGCAGCCGCATTTTTCTTTTAACCCTGGTTTTTCACTATGTGTCGGAATCCGGTTGTATGTCTTTCTCAGCCGACATGGACGGGTCGTCGGCGCGGGGCTCGCCCTCCGGGAGTTCGCGCGGGCGAACAACCAGATCGTAGGCAACGGCAGCCGCCAGGCTGCCAATGAAGGGACCAAGAATGTAGAGCGGGAACTGGGACCATTCGACCTTGCCGCCGAAGATGGACTGCACGAGATTCGGGCCGAAGGTCCGGGCCGGGTTGAGCGAACCGCCGGTCAGCGGAGCCATGACCAGGATGGCGCTCGCGACAGCCAGCCCGATGATCAGGCCCGCCCAGCCCTTCGGCGCCCGCTTGTCCACCGCCACCGCCATGACTGCGAGCATGAGCAGGAAGGTGCCCACCGCTTCCGCAATAATGCCTTGGCCGTAGGAGACTCCCTCCCCCAAGGCGGTCGCACCTCCGCCGAAGTCCACGCTCCGCGTCCCGAATGACGCCACCAGCAAGAGGCTGCCGATCGCGGCGCCGACAAACTGGGCAATGAAGTAGGGAAGCACTTCCACCCAGGGAAACCGTTTGGTGACCGCCAGCGCGATGGTCACAGCCGGGTTGATATGGGCACCCGAAACCGCCAGAAATGCATAAATGGCCACCGCTACGGCGATGGCAAATCCCAGGGCAATGAACCCGATCCCCGGGTAGGTTAGATCCCCTTTGCCGGCAGTCAGCGCCGCCAGCACGGATCCGACTCCAAAAATCACCAGTACTGCCGTGCCGAGCACTTCAGCCGCAAGCCGCCGCATTAAAGTCGGGGTCATTATGCACCATCTCACGTAGTAACGATAAAAATGTTACGAGATTGGAACGAGGTGGAAGTGCTGTGAGTCTAGGGGGGATCAGCGAAGGGAGTCAATAGGGCGCAGCTAGTGCTACCGGTTCACCAAGCCGCTATTTTCCCGCTGTCTCGCGCCCGGAGCAGCCGGTAGGCGGACTAGCCGGCCGCTGTCTCAGCGTAGATTCCCGCCAGACGGTCCACCACGCGTGCCGGGTCGTGGTGTTCCCGGAGCCAGGTCCGGCCAGCGAGGGTTTCGGAGGTGCCACACGGGTTTTCCAGCGCAGCCGCGGCCGCTGCGGCCAGGGCGTCCGTGGATTCCCCTTGCAGCACGGGAGGCCTCTGGTAGTAACCCTCCCCCAGTTGCATCACGACCGGAACGCCGATCCCGATGGCCTGCAGTTCGCTCATGGCCAGGATGCCGGCACTTTGCCCGACCACAACGCAGGCAGAAGCGAGCCAGCGCAAGTACTCAAATTTGGGCATCTTCGGCACCAACACGACGCCGAGTTCGGCCGCGGCGGGGGCGCCGTCCCCCCAGTTCAGCCCCTGCAACTCCACCTCTGCCCCGGCGGCAGCGCGCAGGGCCCGCACCAACTCCAGTTGTTGCTGGCCGCCCTTGGAGGCGTCCCAGCGTGAGGCAAAAACAATCCGCGGCCGGTCCGCGGGCCGCCACTCGGGCAGCTCCGCCAGGTCCACCGGGTTCGGCAGGTACACGGCGTCCTTGCGGGCCTTTTCCGCGTGTTCGCGCAAGTCCGGAGTGGAGTACAGCACCTTCACCGCGTGGTCGGCGCCCCACTGGAGTGCGGGCCGGCGAACGGGATCGTAGTACTGGCTGCGGATGTCCGTGCCGTGGAAATGCAGCACAAACGGCTTGACCGGACGGGACCGCACCACCCCGATCCGTGACCCCGAATGGACGTGCAGCAGGTCCGAGCGTAGGATCGCGGCCGCCCGCCGCGCCTGCCAGGCAGCACCTGCGGCGAGCTTGCCGGCCCGGCCACCAGCGGACGACGGCGCCCCTTCGGGCGGCACCACGTTGAAGTGCCGCCACGGACGCCCCGCCCGCCGGCCGTACCTGACCAAGGTGGCACCGACGTCGGCGGCGTCATAGATGTGCAGGACGCGCGGTTCTGCTGCCACCGCTCAAGCCTCCTGCCGGGCGAACAGTCCGTCCACGGCGTTCTCCCAGCCCTTGATCTGGTGCTCGGAGGACAGCTCGCGGGCGGCGGTGTGCGCGTTGGCCTTCCACTGGTCCACGAGTTCGGGCGTCAGGGTCTTGAGCACCTCCACCAGGGCCGCGGGGGTGAAGTCGGCCGTGACCGCACCCAGATGATGCCTGCGCAGCAGCGTTTCCATGGCGGGTGAGGGCCCGATGATCAGTCCGGTGCGGGCCTGGACGGCCTCGAAGAACTTGTTCGGCAGCGCGTGGGCCAGGTTGAAGTTCGTGGGCGGGATGATGGAGATGGCGACGTCGTACTCGGCCACGGTGTCCACCAGTTGGTCGTACGGGACCGGCTCGCGGAACCGCACCCGCGCCAGCTCCTCGCCGAGTTCCTTGAGCTCGGCGACGTAGGCCGGCTCGTTCGGCATCACAATCAGGTCCAGCTCCAGGTGCTCCGGCGCACCCCGCATGGCCTCCATGATGTCTTCGATCTTGCGGTAGCGCTGCCCGGCGGAACTGTAGATCATCCGGATCTTTTCGCCGGTGGGCCGCGGCTGCCTGTCCGCGAACGGGGCGGCGTTGGTGACCACCGAGGCCGGCACGCCGAAGTCCTGGGTGTACTGCTCCGCAATCCCCTCCGCCACCGTGGTTACCGAGCGCACGGCCGGCAGGTAGGTGCGGCAGAGCCAGCGGACGTACGGCGCCACCAGCGCGCGCCAGGCCGGTTTGTTGAAGTGCTCTTTCGGCGCGAATTCGTGCAGGTCGGCGTGGACCCCGTGGTCCGGCCGCAGGCTCAGCGCGAGCGGCACGGTGTTGGTGTCATTGGCCAGCACCGCGCCGAAGCGCTGGCCGCCCAGCAGTTTCCGCGCCTGCGCCACGGCTGCGATGTTCCAATACACGTCCACGTAGCGCCGCAGGGCGAGTCGCCGGGGATCGCGCGGCCAGCTGGCCAGTGCGGTATCCAGCTCGAAGTGCCCGGCGACGCCGTCCGGTGCCGGGCCGAAGCCGCAGGTGAACAGCCGGTACTTGTCCTTGAACAGGGCGATTTGCTTGAGCACCCTCGGGTCGCTGCGCAGCGGCGAGAGCGAGAGGACGAGCAGGGAGGGGGAATCAGTCACGGGGCTGCCTTACGTCGTCTCGGGCGGATTCAGGAGCTGCCACGCGGTTTTTGGCCGAGGAGCTCGCAGCCGCAGCAACGGAGCGTACCGCGGCAGCCGCCCGTCCCTTCGGCCGTACTTCGCGCAGCCAGCCGGCCGCAGTGAACGCCAGCGAGTTCAGGTTGGTCCGCAGCGGCGCTTCACGCCGGACGTTATCCAGCCAGCGCCGGGTGAAAGTGCGCTGGAGCGCACCGGCGCTTGCCCGCCGTCGTAATGCCGGCGCAAGATCAGCGGCCGAGGCGGCATCACGCAGCAC
>NZ_JBNHHB010000323.1:0-4295 GCF_059091905.1 Arthrobacter sp. Dra40 | reverse complement strand
ACCCGCTCCTCGGTGATCGAACTGGCCAAGGACCGCGGTCTGGGCGTGCAGGAACGCAAGATCACCATCGACGAATGGCGCGACGGCGTGGCCGCCGGTGACATCACCGAAGCCTTTGCCTGCGGAACGGCCGCCGTCATCACCCCGATCGGCGAACTGAAGGCCGACGGCTGGAGCATCGCCTCCCCGAACAGCGGCTCCGGCGACGTGGCCATGTCCATCCGCCAGGAACTGCTCGGCATCCAGACCGGCGCGGTGGAGGACTCACGCGGCTGGCTCACCCGGCTGGCCTAACCTCCGCTTCCTTTCCAAGGCACCCCGGGACACACTAGGTCCATGACCGGGGTGGCTTACCTGCTTGCCGTGATCCTCGGCTTGGTCCTGATCGCCGTCGGGATCGCTGAGGCGTTCTACTTCCGCGACCCACGCTTTCACAGGCTGTTCCTGATCCGGCCGCAAGATGTGGCGGCGGTCCGGCTCTGGACCATCAACCTCGGCTTCTACAACATGGTCTGGGGACTGGTCCTCATCGTCGGGGTCTTCATCGCCGCCGGCGGCAGAACGGCCATCGGCGAGACGATGGTGGTGTTCACCTGCATCGCCCACGTGGTCCTTGGCGCGGTGCTCTTGTTTACCGAACGCGGCCTCTGGCAGAGCGCCCTGGCCCAGGCCATCCTGCCGCTGATCGTCCTCCTCCTGCTTTTGTTCTGAGCCAGGAGAAGGACGACGGCGGGGCCCGCCTTCCGCGGGAACCCCCGCCGTCAGTGCGGCTACCGCTTCCAGGCAGCAGCCTTGCGCTCGGCGGCCTTCCGGGCCTTCTTGGAGACCGGCTTCAGCGCCTTGCGCTCTGCCTCTTCGGCGGCAATCCGGTTTTTCCGGGCATCCACCAGATCGTTCCACAGCGCGGAGGCGAAGCTGCCGCCGTCGCGCGCGTAGACCTCGTACGGGAAGGACGCGAAGATTCCGGCCGGCGAGGCCGCGCCCGGAAGCTCCTTTCCGCTCGTCAGCGCGTAGGCGTCGCCGAGCGCCCAGGTCTCCGACAGGTAGCGGGCCAGGTTGTCGCGAATGAAAACATTGGCGTCCGGGGCGTCCGCGGCCTGCTCCAGCAAGGTCTGCAGGCGTGCCGCCAGCAGTCCCGATGCCGCGTCGGAGACATCCGCACCGTCCGCCGCCGCAGCCTCAAGTTCGGCGGTGAATTCCTTGACCGCGGTTTCCCAGTCGGCCGTCTCACGGTTCTTCTGCCAGGTGGGGAACCAGACAATGTCCCCGTTGGCGTGGTTGTGGATGTGCTGCATCCCGCTATGGCGATCTGCCGCCGCGTGGTCGTGCTCGGTCACGTCGTACTCGGCCAGCAGTTCTGCCAGGGACGTGGTGTTCTGTGTTTCCGCCATGGAGTTTTTCCTATCGTGCAGCAGCAATGGGTTCATCAGGGCAACCCCGCTGCCGCACGGACTTATTCCACGGTGAAAAGCCAGGCCCGGCCGGCCCGGTGCCGGCTGCTACACGGCGGTCTTGTCGGCCTCCAGCGTCGCCAGGCGTTCGGTGTGGGCTGCCAGCCAGATCCGCGCTTCGACCTCGTCGTCGAAGTACCGGGCAAAATCTTCATCGTCGAAGATCCGCAGAAAGAAGTTCGCCAGCACGCGGTCCACCGGCCCATTGCCGAGCACCGCCAGCGCCACGGAGGGCGTGAAGGACTGGGCGATCATCTGCGCCTCCGATGTTGCCCAGCGCACGCCGGCGATCCGCAGCAGCACCACCACCCGCCGCTCGCCGACCACGTCGAAGAGGCGGTCAACCACCTGTTGCGCCAGTTCGGCGCCGATGCTCAGGCCGCGATGGAGCGTCAGCACCAGCAGTCCGTCGTCGTCCAGTTGCACATCGAATGTCGAGTGAACTTCCTCCAGCACTGATCCCCCCGTCCGCCGGTGATGCGCGCATCGTCCGTCCATCGTCGTGCCGCCGTCAGCGGCCCGTGCAGATCCTTAGCTTATGCGACCGATGTCACATTTCGGCATGGTCCGGGCAAATATGAACCGATCCCTTCATATTGCGGGAATGTTACGACGGCGGCGGAGGCCTCCTGCTCAGCAGTTCTGCGACGTTGGGGGAGATGCGAGGATGGCTCTGTGACCGCTGAACAGAATCACGCCTTCGTCCGCAGCAGCGACCTGACCCGCTACCGCTTGGCCCCCAACCCGGGGCCGATGAGCCTGGACGGCACGCAATCGTACGTGATTGCGGCGCCGGAGAGCAGCGGAGTGGTCGTGGTGGATCCGGGGCCGCTGGACGAGGTCCATCTGGCCGAACTGGCGGCAGCCGGTGACGTGGAACTGGTGCTGATCACCCACCACCACATTGACCACACCGAGGCCAGCGAGCGTTTCCATAACCTGACCGGTGCCCCCGTGCGCGCGCTGGAGCCGGCGCTGTGCTTCGGTGGGGAACCGCTCAGTGACGGCGAGGTGATCCGGGCCGCCGGCGTCGACATCCACGTTCTCGCCACGCCGGGGCACACGGCCGACTCGGTCAGTTTCCACCTGCCCGCCGACGGCCCGCACGGCTCGGTCCTCACCGGCGACACCATCCTGGGACGCGGGACCACCATCATTGCCTACCCCGACGGTCGGCTGGGCCCGTACCTGGATTCACTGGCCCGGCTGGAGATCCTCGGCCCGGCCCACGTGTTACCGGCCCACGGCGGCACCCTGCCGGACCTGTCCGCCATCTGCCGTGAGTACGCCAGCCACCGCCAGCTCAGACTGGACCAGATCCGCGCCGCCCTCGAGCAGCTCGGCGCCGACGCTAGCGTCGACGACGTGACCGACCACGTCTACACCGACATCGACGCCGCCGTCCGGCTCGCCGCCGAAGCCTCCGTCGCCGCCCAACTGGATTACCTGCGCGGCTGACAGTGAGCGCCCCCTGATTTTCGAGAGTCGAGCGGCTCGCGCCGCAAATCGGCTCTCTAATGTTTAGCGCTGCTGTCCTGATTCAGAGGGTTAGGTACATAGAGCACCGTGCTGCCACATATGCTCTGAGAACCTCGAGATTGATCTCCCCGGAGATGACTGTCTGCGGATGAATCGAAACGATGAGCTTTCGGATGCGGACCGGATCGTGAGACTTCTTGCTGAGGTGGACGAAGTACTCGTCAATAATGTGGAAGGCCGATTCCATCTTGCTCAAATCGCTTGAGTGGCCGGTGCCGACCAAGGAGAAGATAATCTGGTCCGTGACCAGACGGTTGCGTTCATGGAATGCCCACACTTGCTGAATGCTATCGGCAGTGTGGCGGCCGCCGTCGAAACCGTAGTTCGTCTGCGTTGAATTAACCAGAAGAAACGCGTTCCGTGCGGCACGCTTCTCGTTCTGACCGAAAGGCAGACATGCCACTGTCCCATGCGCGTACTGGGGTCGTTCTCCTAGTTGCCCAAAATGCCCCGTGACTGTTCCCGCGTCGACCAGTCCTTTTGGGTCGAGGACGCGGTCTAAGACCAACTGGTTGTGCTGTTCGTCGTTCTCACCGAAGTACTCGCGCAAAAAAGCAGCATGGATAGAGTCTTCCTTCAGCCCCATCACAGCGAAACGATTGTTCACACCAAAGACACATGAGGCGTTGCTGAAGCGACGCACATTGTTCATAAAGTCGTCTATGACCAAGCGTACTTCGAATCCCTTGCCAACCGTTACGCCCAGTTCTCGCAACTTGAACTGGGCCGTTACGCCATGCAGCGCAGCGGCAGCCACAATGGAAGAGAAGAAGATGACTAGGATTGGGAGCTTGTGGGCCTCCAGCGCATCGACGTAGAAGATGGAAATCTCCATCGCCGAGTACCCGAGCGTAAAGAGTACAACAAAGGCGCGTCCGGATTGACGCATGAATGTCTTGATTCGAAATCGGCGGTATGTTCCCTGTTTCAATGGGCATAGCCTTCCGCGAAGGCTATGCGTCCACTGTTAGAAGTCAAGGTCTTCAAGCCAAGCAGTCAAATCATCATCTGCCGAGATGAGGGTCTTGTCATTGCCACCGGGGTGCTTGAAGAACAGAATGCGAGTGCCGGCCAGGGACTTTTGAACATGTGCAACGCCAGGTTCGATAACATAGAAGTCGCCGGCTTCCAAAACGTGCGTCTCGCCTGTGCCGATGTCGCGCAGTAGAGCCCTCCCGCTTAATACGTACTGATATTCGCGTGTTCGAGGGTGAAAGTGAGGGGTGTCTGCCGTATTTACCTTGTAAGCAGAGAGTCCGACTTCCAATTCAGTATCCGGGATGTGAGATAACTGTTGGGGAAGTT
>NZ_JBNHHB010000322.1:0-4313 GCF_059091905.1 Arthrobacter sp. Dra40 | reverse complement strand
GTTCCGGCGGACGGCTTGTGCCTGGCCATCGTCAGGCGGGGGTGCGCAACCGGCGGGCTTCGGTAATCAGGCGCTTGACCCGGAACAACATGGCGGACATGCCCCGGATGCGCAGCGGCGTGATGGCCCGGGTCAAGCCCAAGTGCTCGGCGATATCATCCGGAACGGCAAGGATCTGTTCGGCGGGCAGCCCGTTCAGCCCCTCATGCAGCACGGACGCGAAACCACGCGTGGTCGGGGCTTCCGGCGGCGCGGAGAAGTAGATCTGCACCTCCTGGTCCGGGTCCTCGCCCAGCTCCAGCGTCAGGAACAGCGGCGACTGGCACTCCACTACCTGTTCCAGCAGTTCCGGATGATCGGCAAACCGCTCGGGCAGCGCGGGCAGCTCCCGGGAGAACTCCAGCAGCAGTTGCAGGCGCTCGGCCTCGGTCACCGCCTGGAAGTCGTCGATAATCTCGGCCAATGGTTCGGGAATGGTCTGTGAAGGCACGGTCATCCAGTCTACTTTTTGCTCTCTCGGGTTGTTCGGGATTGCCAGCGACCCTTGCCGGCGCACGACGCGGTTCGCATTATGTTAACTGTTTGAGCCGGGCGGCTATTCCCTAACGTCGGACGGCGGGCAGCCCACCGGGTTCGGTGCCCTTGACGATCGGCACCCGCACGGCGTTGCCCCACTCGGTCCACGAGCCGTCGTAGTTCCGCACAGCGTCGTGACCCAGGAGGTACTTGAGCACGAACCAGGTGTGGCTGGACCGCTCGCCGATCCGGCAGTAGGCGATCACGTCGTCGCCCGGCTGCAGGCCGGCCTCGTCGCGGTAGATGGCCTCCAGTTCTTCGCGCGGCCGGAACGTACCGTCTTCGGCCGCCGCCCGCGCCCACGGGACGGACGCCGCCGTCGGGATGTGGCCACCGCGGAGGGCGCCTTCCTCGGGGTAGGCCGGCATGGTGGTCCGCAGGCCGGAGTATTCCTCCGGGGAGCGGACATCCACCAGCGGCTTGCCAAAGTGGTCCAGCACATCGTTAAGGAACGCGCGGATGGGGGCGTCGTCGCGCTCGACGACGGGGTAGGTCACCGCATCGGGCTGCGGCGTCTCGGTGCTCAGTTCGCGGCCCTCAGCAATCCACTTGTCCCGGCCGCCGTCCAGCAACCGCACGTCCTCGTGGCCGAACAGGGTGAAGACCCACAGGGCGTAGGCGGCCCACCAGTTGCTCTTGTCGCCGTAGAGCACCACGGTGGTGTCGCGGGTGATGCCCTTGGATCCGAGCAGCGCCGCAAAGCCGTGGCCGTCTACGTAGTCACGCGTGTCCGCGTCATTCAGGTCGGTGTGCCAGTCAATCTTTACTGCTCCCGGGATATGGCCGGTTTCGTACAGCAGGATGTCCTCGTCGGACTCCACAACCACCAGTCCGTCCGCGCCCAGGTTGTCAGCCAGCCATTGCGTGGAGACCAAGCGGTCGGGGTTGGCGTAGGCGGCGAACTTCTCGTTGTGCTCAGCGGCAATGGGCATGGCGGAACCTTCCGTAACGTGCAGGAAGCCGTGAAAACGGCCGGGGGACTTCTGTTTAGCCTAACCATCCGAACCGGTAAAAGCTTCCGGGCGTACAGACGCGCCGACACACGCCCTGAGCGCAGCTGGCGGGAATGTGGCCTGGCCTACACTAACTGCCGCCGGTGGGCCCGGTAGCGTATCGTTTTGCTGGCGGCATTCCGGCCGCCATAGGTCCTCCCATGTCAGGAAAGCAGCGGTTAGCTTAACGTGCCCCAGATTGAACAGCTTTCACGCCGGACACCCAAAGTGTCCGTTGACGAACTGCTGGCGGGCCTGCACCCGTCGCCGCGTTTTGGCGAAGTGTCCTTCGCCAGCTACCGCCCCGACCCGGCCCAGCCGTCGCAGACCCAGGCCGTGACGGCGCTGCAGCACTTTGCTGTTGCGGTCGACCGGCCCAAACCGAAGGGCTTGAAGAAGCTGTTCGGCGGCGGCAAGCCGGAGGGCCGCTCCGGAATTTACCTGGACGGCGGGTTCGGCGTCGGCAAGACGCACCTGCTCGCGTCGCTATGGCATGCCGTGGACGGTCCGAAGGCGTTCGGCACCTTCGTGGAGTACACCAATCTGGTCGGTGCGTTGTCGTTCCGCAAGACCGTGGAAGCGCTGAGCGGCTACCGCTTGGTCTGCATTGATGAGTTCGAACTGGATGACCCGGGCGACACAGTGCTGATGTCGCGGCTGATGCGCGAGCTCGCCGACGCGGGGGTGAAGCTTGCCGCTACCTCCAACACCCTGCCGGGATCACTGGGGGAGGGGCGATTTGCCGCCGTCGACTTCCAGCGTGAGATCCAGGTGCTGGCCGACCAGTTCGATGTCATCCGCGTTGACGGCGAGGACTACCGGCACCGCGGGCTGGCGGCCGCTCCCAAGCCGCTCAGCGAACACGAGCTCAAGCGCAGGCTGCACGATTTTGACGGCAAGGTGGTGGCAGCCGACGAGTTCTCCGATCTGATCAACCATCTGGCCGGCGTGCACCCCAGCCGGTACCGGCAGTTCCTCGAGGGCGTGGACGCCGTCGCCTGGCACAACGTGCACACGATCTCCGAGCAGGCGGTGGCCTTGCGGTTCGTGGTGTTGGCCGACCGCCTGTATGACAAGGACGTGCCGATCATCGCGAGCGGAGTGCCGTTCGATGAGCTTTTCACCCCGGAAATGATGTCCGGCGGATACATGAAAAAGTACTTCCGCGCGGTCTCCCGCCTGACCGCGCTGGCACGGGAGGGCCAGGCCGGCGAACCTGCCGTCTAAGTTCCGGCGCGTCCCGAAAGCCTGCTTGGCGGCACATCCAAGGCCTGCCGACGGGTCTTGGGGACGCCTCGCCGGCGGCCGTTCGGGTCATCACGGCGCATTCGGGTCTCAAACGTCAAAGGGTGTCGGCCCCGCCTCCCGGCGGTCCGGCACCCTCTTTGGCGTGCCCAGGATTTAGGTGGACGAAGGGTTCCCATCGGACGGCGCCTGGCCATCCTTCCCGCCGAACGAGTCGACGAAACCGGATGCCTTGGCCTGCAGGCCGTCTACCTGCCGGGAGTACTTACCGCCGGTCTTGGCATCGATGAAATCACCGGCGCTGCCGACGGCACCCTTGATCGTGTCGGAGTTTCCTCCCACGAGACCGGCTGCCTTGTCCTTGAGTCCTTCGGCCTTGCCCTTGAGCTCGTCAAATACAGACACAGCCACCTCCTTCCCGACGGGGGGCCTGTCGCCCCTGGAATCCCATCGTAGGCACAGCGCCGCGGGGTGCTCAACCGTTCAAGGGGGCTTAAAAGGCAAAGGCTCCCACTGGGGGAGCCGAGCATGGTGGGCGATACTGGGATCGAACCAGTGACCTCTTCCGTGTCAGGGAAGCGCGCTACCGCTGCGCCAATCGCCCCGGTGTGCCCGAGGCGGGCCGCTGGAGAATAGCTTGGAAATACGAGAGCGGACGACGGGATTCGAACCCGCGACATCCACCTTGGCAAGGTGGTGCTCTAGCCAGCTGAGCTACGTCCGCGCGAAACGTGTCCGGATCACTCCGGCCTGCGTTTCAGTGGGCGATACTGGGATCGAACCAGTGACCTCTTCCGTGTCAGGGAAGCGCGCTACCGCTGCGCCAATCGCCCGTGAACTCTCACGAGATGTTTGCTTGCCACCACAAACGAGGTGGGGACGGGATTCGAACCCGCGTATACGGCTTTGCAGGCCGCTGCCTCGCCTCTCGGCCACCCCACCGTGCCTATTCGCAATTGCTCTAGGACCGGCCAGCGACGCTGGCACGCAACAGTGACTTGCGAGCGGACGACGGGATTCGAACCCGCGACATCCACCTTGGCAAGGTGGTGCTCTAGCCAGCTGAGCTACGTCCGCAGAAGTTTTCCATCACTTTATCCGGGAACCGTTCGTCGAACCGCTCGCGGCGTCGTTGTGATTTCCAACGAGTAAAAACTCTATAGGACGATTCCCGCTTCGTCCAATCGGCCTCACTGCCGGGTGAAACGCCGGGAAACAGGCGGCCCCCGGCGTCCGACGTCGATGCTCCGGTCCCGGGACGGACGTCGCCTTGCCATGTGGCATGCTGCCTGCGGCCCAAGCCGCCGAGGCAGCCTCCGGCACAGCCGGCGCCCTGCCGGCCGATTTTTGTTTCACCGGTTCCGTGAGCTAGCATTTCTACACGTTGCAGGAAGCGCCGGGCGCCTCCGCAGCACATCGGGGCGATTGGCGCAGTGGTAGCGCGCTTCGTTCACACCGAAGAGGTCACTGGTTCGAACCCAGTATCGCCCACCTCAGCAT
>NZ_JBNHHB010000321.1:0-4520 GCF_059091905.1 Arthrobacter sp. Dra40 | reverse complement strand
TCAATTGTCTGGCAGCAGCCATTGGCAGCCGGGAGCGAGTCGTGACGGTCGAGGAGATCTTCGAACTGCAGCTGCCCCTGCGCGACGTGATTGGGCTTCAGTGCCGGCAACCGAATCTGGAGGGGGAAGGGGCAATACCGCTGCGCCGTCTGGTCAAGGAAGCGCTGCGGATGAGGCCAGACCGGCTGATTGTCGGCGAAGTCCGGGAAGCCGAAAGCCTGGACATGCTTGTGGCCTTAAACAGCGGCCTGCCTGGCATGTGCACGATTCATGCGAATAGTGCGCACGACGCCGTCACCAAGATTTGCACATTGCCGCTGCTGGCGGGGCAGAACATTTCGTCTACGTTTGTTGTTCCGACGGTGGCCTCCTGCATTGACCTTGTGGTTCATTGTGCCCGCCGGCCGAACGGCCGGAGACACGTTGCCGAAATTGTTTCAATAGGCCGCCGGGTGGAGAACGGCATCATTGAAACGTCCACCGTTTTCAGCAGCCAGGGCGGCCAGCTAAAGGTGAGCCCTTCAGCCAGCCCGGCCGAGGAGAAGTTCGAACGGGCCGGATTTGAAGTCATGAAACTGCTGGAACCGGTGCCATGACAGTGGCGGCCGGAGTCGTGGGCGGCGTCGGGCTTTTTCTCATCTGGTGGTCTTGTTGGAGCCAACCTCCTGCCCATCGGGCAAGACGCCAGCGTCCTGGCCGACTCCAGCAAATGATCAGCCAAGCGGGTATCGAGAAGGTGTCATCCAAGGCACTCCTAGCCAGCTGCGTGGGCATGGCAGCGATAACTTTTTTGATTGTTTTTGCCCTGACAGCGTCGGGTCCCATCGCAGCCTGTTTTGGCCTGTTTGGTGGCTGGCTCCCTCTCGTTCTGGTGCGTTGGAGGGCGCGGCGCCGCGCTGCTGCCTTGCGGGAAATTTGGCCGGACGTCGTGGACCACCTCCGGTCGGCCATCCGCGCCGGACTCTCCCTGCCGGAGGCATTGGCGCAGCTCGGAACACGCGGTCCTGTTGAACTACGGCCGGCCTTCAGCGACTTCGCCTCCGACTACCGTGCGGGCGGGCATTTCGACGACGCCTTGGAACGGCTTAAAGCCAGGCTGGCAGATTCCGTGGCCGACCGGATCATAGAGGCGCTGCGAATGACGCGCGAGGTGGGCGGTACCGACCTGGGCAGGTTGCTTGGTACTCTGGCGGACTTTCTCCGTGACAGCGCACGCACACGAAGCGAACTTGAGGCCCGCCAATCATGGACGGTCAACGCTGCCCGCCTCGCCGTGGCTGCTCCATGGATTATCTTGATGTTGCTGGCCGCCCGTCCGGAAGCTGTAGCGGCGTACAACACGACCGCCGGGGCGGCGGTTCTGCTGGGCGGACTGGTTGTGTCCCTCGTGTGCTACCGCCTGATGCTGCGCATTGGCTCGCTCCCCGAAGAGGAGCGGGTGCTCCGGTGAATCATACTGTGGCCCTGAGTGCATTAGCCGGCATCACCTTAGGCGTGGGCCTCTGGGTGACTGTTGTGCGGCTGCCCTTCTTCCGCCCCATCCGCTTCGCGGATCGCATCGCCCCGCAGTTGAGGTCGATCGAGCTGAAGTCGCGCCTGTTGGACGGCGGACCGGTCAACGTCACGCCGTTCGGCCCACTGGAACGCATTTTCCGGCCGGTGTTCCGTGATTTCGTCACGTGGCTGGGAAAGTTCAATTTCGGTTCGACGGTGTTGTCCAAGCGGCTGCTACAGGCGGGGCGGACGCAAAGCACGGTGGATTTTCGTGCCGAACAAGTCCTGTGGGCAGTCGCGGGCCTCGTCGCCGGCATTGGGTGGGCCCTGGCGTCAGCGGCCGCAGCCTCGCTGGATCCGGTACTGGCAGTGATTTTGACTCTAGGGCTGGCCGCTGGCGGATTCATGCTTCGGGATTACCTGCTGACAGTCCAAATCCAACGCCGCGAAGCAAAGATGCTGGCGGAATTTCCGAGTTTGGCTGAGCTGATGGCACTTGCCGTCAGCGCTGGAGAGAGTGCCACCGGTGCGCTCGAGAGAGTTTGCCGCAGCGCACAAGGCGAACTGGCCGGGGAATTTGCCCTTGTGCTCGCACAGACACGTTCCGGCACCCCGGTGCTTAAGGCGTTGCAGGAATTTTCACACCGCACCCGCCTGCCGGCGCTGGTGCGGTTTGTTGACGGAATCACTGTTGCCGTCGAACGAGGGACGCCGCTGGCAGACGTCCTCCGGGCCCAGGCCCAGGATGTGCGGGACGTGGCGAAACGGAATCTGATGGAGGCAGCCGGAAAGAAGGAGATTGGCATGATGGTGCCACTCGTTTTTGGGGTCTTGCCGCTCACTGTGCTGTTTGCCGTCTATCCGGGCATTGCGCTGATCAATCTCGGATGGTGAAGTCTGCCGATGGAAATTTCTCAATGGGGGTCTAAAGGGAAGGAACTACGACATGATGAAACTCTCGCTCATCTTCGCTGCCACGATCTCGCTGCTGTGGAGCCGGGGGCTGGACCGATTGCGACGTGCGGCGCGGTCCGAGGACGGTGAACGCGGAGATGTACCGGGCTGGGTGATGATCACCCTGATGTCGGCCGTCCTCGTGGCGGGCATCCTGGCGTTGGCCAAACCAGCTTTGGAAGGACTGTTCAACGACGCTATTGGCCGTGTCACCCAGCCCTGACATGGGACCGACCCAAGCGGCTTACCGGGTGGGGCCGTCCACCGACTCCCCCTTAGACCGGGGTTCCAATGGGGGCCGGCACCGCTCCGAACGAGGTTCTGCGAGTGTCGACTTCGTGTTGGTAGGCGGGGTGCTCACCCTGATATTCGTGTCGATCATGCAGCTGAGTCTGGCCCTGCATGTGCGCAATACGCTCATCGACGCCGCGGGATCCGGTGCTCGATATGGAACCTTGGCCGATCGCGGTGCCGCCGACGCACGCGAGAGGACCGTTGACTTGATCTCTGCTTCGCTGACTGACACATACGGCCAAGACGTCCACGTTGAAGAGATCGTCCGGTCCGGCGTCCCCACGTTACGGGTCACGGTCCGGGCTCCGCTGCCAGCGCTCGGACTGATCGGCCCCAAGGGCGCGCTGGAAGTCCAGGGTCATGCTGCTCTACCGCGCTGACGGGGTGCCGAATAGGGAGCCGGGACCAGGGGCCGCCGGACTCATTCCGAAAACCGCCGCGATGGGGGGCTTTCGACAGCGACTGAAGGACTGCCTGCAGGGAAGGGAACCCGAAAGGGGGAGCGCCGTCGTTGAATTCGTCTTTCTGGGCACGCTGCTCCTGGTTCCAGTGGTCTATTTCGTCATCGCGGTCTCGCAGGTGCAGGCTGCGTCGTTCGCCGTCGTGAATGCCGCGGACCAAGCCGCCAAAGTGTATGCGGGGTCGAACGAGGCCGCAGCTGCTGCTCAAGCCGCCCATCAGGCGGCGCTCTTGGCCGCCGAGGACTTCGGTTTTGGCCCGGAGCGCATGGATATCAGGATTAGCTGCGGCAATGGAGCGTGCTTGGAAGCCGGATCTTCGGTCACCACGGAAGTCGCAATTTCAGTTCCCCTGCCATTGCTGAATGGCACGGGCCTCACGATGGCGACTGTGAACTCCTCGGCGACCCAAATAGTGGAACGCTACCGATGATGCCCGTAAGACCTTCAGGCGCCGGAACAGCCGGTTGCACCGGGGGAGTAGAAAGCCGAAGGGTCAGGACCGATGATGAGGGCCAGGTTCTGGTTCTGCTCATCGGCTTCGTGTTGCTGAGCCTGTTGATCCTGACCGTGGTGATGGGCGCTTCCGCCGTCTATGTGGAAAGGAAAAAACTGTTGTCTGTGGCAGACGGGGCAGCCCTGGCCGCCGCAGACACTTTCGCCTTGGCCGACGTTGAGACGGATACAGGGACTCCCGTGCCATCGCTGAATGACGAATCCGTCAGGGGATCCGTCGCGCGGTATCTGTCCGACACGGGCGCGTCCGGAAGGTTTGACCGGCTGACAGTGGGGGGCGGCACCGGCTCACCGGAGCAGCGTACCGCGCATGTGGAGCTGAGCGCGGTCGTCCGACCGCCGGTGGTCAACTTTCTGGTTCCGGCAGGCATTCCTGTCACCGTTTCCAGCGACGCACGCTCGGAACTCAGGCGCTAACCGGGATGGGCAGCCCGCGGCCGGCCAGGGTGATTTCCTTCAGGGCGCCCAGCGCTTCGTCACCACTGCGATCAACGGTTGGGCCAAGAAAAGCACGACGACGACCGCCACCAGGGTGCCCAGCTCGCCGAACAGGCTCATGGCCGGCATCAGGACGCCCGAAACGGTGATCCCGATGCCCACGTCCACGGGCGCTGACGCCGGAAGCAGCGCGATTCCTGGGTGCGGCAGTAAGTGCAGGGCTGAACATCCTCGTCTCCGGCGCCACCCAGGCGGGAAAGACTACGTTGCTCAATTGTCTGGCAGCAGCCATTGGCAGCCGGGAGCGAGTCGTGACGGTCGAGGAGATCTTCGAACTGCAGCTGCCCCTGCGCGACGTGATTGGGC
>NZ_JBNHHB010000320.1:0-4546 GCF_059091905.1 Arthrobacter sp. Dra40 | reverse complement strand
GTCCGGGGAGATGCCCATCGGGTGTTCCGGCTGCGGCCCGCGGAGCAATGGACCATCCCGCCGCGCAGCTAGGGCCTTTGCTCGGAGAAGAGTGGCTGATCGGAAGGCTGCTGTATCGCCGGATAGCGCCCAAGGAGAACCCGCGTCACAGCCGTGACCCAGCAGATGACGACGTCGGCCGCGCACCCAAGGTGAGCGGCCGACGTCGTTCCGGTGGCTGGGTTACTTGTCCTGGTTGATGCGGATCATGTTGCCCGATGGGTCCCGGACGGCACAGTCGCGCGGTCCCCACGGCTGGTCCATGGGCTCCTGCAAAACCTCCGCCCCGAACGAGACCAGCCGGTCGAAGACCGCGTCCAGGTCATCAGTGCGGAACACGAGCATGGGAAGCACCCCCTTGACCAGCAACTCCTGGAGCTGGTCCCCGTCGGCCTGGGATCGGCCGGCGTGAGGAGCGGACAGCACCAGTTCCAGTTCGGGCTGGTCGGGGCTGCCCATGGTGATCCAGTGGAATCCGTCGTTGGCGACGTCGTTGCGAACCTCCAGCCCCAGGCCGTCCCGGTAGAACGGGATGGATTCAGCAGGATCGTTCACGGTGATGTTGCAGTACTGCAGTGAAATAGTCATGCGGCAAAACTACGCCGGGGCAGGGGCTGCCGCTTCTTCATTCCTGCTCGATCTCGGGTCCACGGGCCGGGTGAGCAGCTTGGCGATGCACGGCGGCATGGCCTCGGCAGCCGGATGCTCCCGGCCCCGGTAGGCGCTAGGGCTCTCCCCCACCAGCTGGGTGAACCGGGTGCTGAACGATCCCAGCGATGTACAGCCCACCTCCATGCACGCGTCCGTGACGCTCACGCCGGCGCGCAGCAGCCGCATCGCCCGCTCAATCCTCCGGGTCATCAGGTAGTTGTACGGTGTCTCGCCGTAAGTGGCCTTGAACCGTCGCGAAAAATGCGCCGGCGACATCAGCGCTTTGGCCGCCATGGTCGGAACGTCGAGCGGCCTGGCAAAGTCCCGGTCGATCAAGTCCCGCGCCCGCCGCAGATGCGCCAGATTGGCCAGGTCCTCAGGAGTCACACGTTGAGCGTACTGCTCACTTGCGCGGGCCGGTAGCTGCCCGGCACGGACACAAAGCTACGAGGGCTTCCGGCCCGGCAATTACCGAGCTACAGGCCCGGATCCGGCCCTGGACACTGGTGCACATCGGGCAAGCACGGCTACCGTCTCCATACCGACAGTTTCCTTAAGCTGTCGATCCCGCCAGCGCAGCCGTATTTCCCGGCTGCGCTGGCGCATGAATCGCTCAACCTTTGGAGGACATGCAGTGACGCACCAGCCCAAGAGCAGCACCAACCACGGTTCGACCAAGCCCAGACGCTACCGCAGCCTGGCCGCGGCGGCGGCCCTCGCCGTCGTTATTCCCTTCAGTGCAGCCACTCCGGTCCTTGCGGATGCCAACTTCCCTTCGACCGAGGGCAAGACCAATACCGCCAGCATCCTGACCTATGACGACCTGGTGAAGGAACTGCGGAAGCTGGAGAAGAACAGCCGCTTCGGCGTGGACGCCTTCACGCTGGAAGAAGCGGGCACGCAGGTCAACAAGTCCGAGCAGGGCCGCGACCTCTGGGTAGCCACCGTCGGCAATGGCGCCGAGCATGTGTGGATTCAGGGGCGCATCCACGGCAACGAGCCCTACGGCACCGAGTCGATCTTGTCCCTGCTGAAGGATCTGGGCACCAACGGTTCGGCGGACTATCAGCTGCTGCGCGATAAGTTCACCTTCCACTTCATCCCGATGTACAACCCGGACGGGTCGGAGGCGAACATCCGCCACACCGTTCTCTGGGACCAGGCCAGCAACCTGCCGGAGTTCGGCGCCAACGGGCGTGAACAGCGGATCGACCTGAACCGGGACTGGACACCCAACGGGTTCGTGGCCAACGAGTCGCTGGCCTTCTACGAGTACTGGACCGACGTGAAGCCGGCCTACGGCATCGACATCCACCACCAGGGCCTGAAGAAGGAATGGGGCACCGGCGACGATGTCACGCTGTCCCTGGGCATCTCGCTGGCCCCGGGCGGCCCGACCCTGCCGGGCATCAAGGACGGCGCCTACGACGAACTGACCCGCCAGATGCACGTCCATGTGTACGACGAACTCTCCAAGTACGGATCCATCAACATGGACCGCTACCAGGTGGGCAACGGCCTGGAAATCGACATCAAGGGCGGCGTGGTCTCGGCGATGATGCTGGGCCTGAACTATCAGGGCCTGAACCCGGAGGGCCACTCCAACCCTGTCATCTTCTTCGAGACCTCCGGCAACACCTCGGACGGCAGCCTCGGCCAAAAGGCCAGGGGCAAGAGCGTCAAGCAGAATCTGCTCGCCATGAAGGAACTGCTCCTGGGCCTGGCCACCGGTGAAGTCCAGCAGGAGGACGCCGACCGCTGGGAGGAGATTCCGCATCAGCCGGTCACCGGCTACAACACCGACTATGCCGGGACCATCCCGGTCCCGTAGCCGGCCTTGCCAGCAGTGGCGCAGAGCGTTCCCGCGCTGCGCCACTGTTGTGCCACTGCGCCAACAACGACGGCGGTGCGCGTACCGGCGCCTGCCGCATCCCCGCCCAGCGACGGGCGCCGCCGTCGCGCCTTGGGCCCAGTGGATTGTGCCTTGTGCCTTGCGCCCGGTGCCTTGTGCCTTGTGCCTTGTGCCTTGTGCCCATTGCACTGTGTCCACGGTTAGGGCCACGCTGATCTTGTGGCAGAACCCCGGGACGGCGAACCGCCCCCGCACAGCGACCCAGAAGATTCCGCGGAACGTTCCCAACAGCTGGAGCGCAATTCCGCCATGTTGGCCCGGGAATCCAGCGAGTTTGACCGCGGCATCAACTTTTACGACGTCATTTACGGGTTCGCCATCACGCTGCTGATCACCAACCTGGATGCTCCCTCGGCAGAGGCATGGCAAAGCCTCCGGTCGCTGGCAGGCTCCGGCCTGCTGCATCAGCTTGCCGGTTTCGTCCTGAGCTTTGTGGTGATCGCCGTTTTTTGGCGGGTGAACCTCCGCCTGATCAAACGGCTCTCGGCTCTTGATTCGGCAACGACGACGGCGAACCTGGTGGCTGCCTCATTCGTCATCCTGATTCCGTTCACCACGCAGGGCATCAGCGACCCCGAGACATCGCCCTTGGCACTGTCCACCGTGATGTACGCGGCCAACCTTGCCCTGGCAGCCTTGGCACAGCTGGCCATCTTCGAGATTGCCCGCAGGAACCGCCTAGAGATCGAGCCGATGAACCACCGGCAGCATCGGGCGTTCGTGCTCGACTCCCTCGTCCCGCCGCTGGTCTTCGCGCTGTCGATTCCGGTGGCCTTCGCCGCAGGCGGGACTGCAGGAAAGCTCACCTGGGCCTCGCTCATCGTGCTGGGGCCGCTTTCGGGCAGGCTCGCCGCCCGGGTAAGCCGGCAGCCAGCGGCGGAGGCCCGGCAGAAGGAACGCCGATGACCACGAAATCCTCCACGGATTAGCGGAACTCGCCGACCCTCGGCCCGTGAGCCGGAGGCAGGGAAGCTCCTGAAGCAGGCAGGGACGGACGGGCCTGTGTCCGTCCGTCCCTGCGTGGTTCTTCGCTGGTTCTTCGCTGTGGCGAAACTGTCCGGCTAGGCCTCGACGATGATGACCGTAACCACCGGCTTGCGCCGTAGCGCCCGGTCGGACCAGCGCACCAGTGCTTGGGCGATAGCCTTTTCGGCGTCCGGGCCGGTCTTGTCCCCGCGAAGTTGCATCAGCGTCTTCTCCACGATGCCGGTGGCCTTCTCCAGCTGCTCGACCGCCGGGGCGAAGCCGACCGGGAAGAACTCCGGCTCTTCCTCCAGCCGCCCGGTGTCCGGGTTGACGATCAGCAGCGCGGTGACGGCGCCGTCTTCGGCCAACCGCAGCCGGTCCTGCAAGGAGGCTTCGGTGGCCGCCCCGGCCACCATGTTCTCCACGTAGACGTAGTCGGCGGCAATCTGCCCGGAGACCCGTGCCACGCCGTCCTTCAGGTCCACCACTATGCCGTCTTCGCCGATCAGCGCGCGTTTGGGGTCCACACCGGTGCGGACGGCCAGTTCGGCGTTGGCCTTCAGGTGCCGGTGCTCGCCGTGGACTGGCAGCACGTTCTTCGGGCGGACCAGGTTGTAGCAGTAGACCAGCTCGCCGGCCGAGGCGTGGCCGGAGACGTGGACCTTCGCGTTGCCCTTGTGCACCACGTTGGCGCCGCGTTTGGTGAGGTCGTTGATCAGCCGGTAGATCGACGACTCATTGCCGGGCACCAGCGAGGAGGCCAGCAGCACGGTGTCGCCCTCGGTCAGGTCGATCATGTGGTCGCCGCCGGCCATGCGTGCCAGTGCCGCCATCGGCTCGCCCTGCGAGCCGGTGCAGATCAGCACGGCCTTGGTGGGCGGCAGCTTCTCCAGTTCCTTGAAGTCCACCAGCACACCGCGCGGGATGTTCAGGTAGCCGAGCTCGCGCGCCGTCGTCATGTTGCGCACCATGGACCGG
>NZ_JBNHHB010000319.1:0-4607 GCF_059091905.1 Arthrobacter sp. Dra40 | reverse complement strand
GGGCCAAGTACTCCTCCGGGCCGCTGATCAGCACGACGGCGGCCGGTTCGACGTCGCGCCAGGAGACGGTGGCGGCGCTCTTCTTGGCGGCCGAAGAGCGGGATCCGGGTGGCGGGTTCACGGCAGGTTCCTCCTTGTTCAGGTCAAGAGTTTCACGATCCGCACCTTTTACCCAAAGCCGGTCCACGTCCATCTGCCGGCGCGGACGGACAAGGCCCGGTCGCCGACGTCGACGAGTACCGTCCCGAGCTCATCGGTCCTGAGCACGCGCGTGCCGGCGGCCTGCAGCGCCGCCAGGATTTCGCCGGCCGGATGGCCGTACGTGTTGTCCGCACCCACCGAAATCAGCGCCGCCGCCGGCCGCAACCCGGCGATGAGCGCCGTTCCTCCGTTCCGTGCGCCATGATGGCTGATCTTGAGGACGTCCACGGAGAAGCCCGGACCCAGCAGCCGCACCAGGGCCGGCAGCTGCTCCTGCTCGAGGTCGCCGGTGAGCAGCATCCGCACCGATCCCCCGGCTGCGGACGGAAACTTGATTTCGACGACGAGGCTCGCGTCGTTCTCCGACAATCCGGTGTTGCCCTGCACAGGCCAATGCACCGCCCAGCCCACGGCTCCCGACGAGCCTGACAGGCCCGCAAAGGCGCGCTCTGCCTGCAGCCCCCGGTCCTCAAGCGCGGCCAGCACGGAAGTCGGCGGCGCTGCCTCGGCGCTCGAATACAGGACGCGTGCGATCTCCCGTCCCGCCAGCGCTCCCTCAAGCCCGCCGTAGTGGTCCTGGTGCATGTGGGTCAGCATCAGCACGTCGATACGTTTCACACGCAGTCCCGTGAGGCAACCATCCATCACCTCCGGGTCAGGCCCGGCGTCCACGACGATGGCGCTGCCCTCACCAGTCCGAACCACCACGCCATCCCCCTGGCCGACATCGCAGGCTGCCACGTCCCACTCCCCCGTCGCAGCGGGAGAAGAAACCACGCCCGCCAAAGCTCCTCCCGCCAGCGCCGGCACGGCCGTCCAGCAGGCCAGCCTCACAAGGGGCGCGCGCAGGCCGGACGCGCCGGTGTCCGGCAATCTGGCGGCACTCACGCCGGACTTCCTGTGTTCTTCCGGCACGTGGGTGTCCCGCCGCTTGGCCGCGGCGCGCCGCAGTCCCCACAGCAGCACTAGCCCGGCCCCGGCTGCGCCGGCAGCGCCGGCCGGTCCGCCTGCCCACGGCACCGCCGCAAGCGGCAGCCCGGAAAACCATCGCGCGACCCCCGCGATCCACAAGGTCGTCCAGCCCGCGGCATGCAGCAGCAAGGCACCCGCTGCCGGAAACAGCGGCAGCAGTCCTGTCCCCGTCATGCCGGCGACGGTAATGAACGGAACCAGCGGCCCGGCAGCTACGTTGGCGGGGATGGAGTACACGGCCAGTTCAGGCTGCAGCTGGACAATGACCGGGGTGCAGAACAGCTGCGCTGCCAGCGGCATGGCCACGGCGTGCGCCAACGGTACCGGCAGGAAACGCTGCAGCCAGCGGGAACAAGCGGTCCCCAGCAGTACGAGGGAGAGCGTCGCCAGCACCGAGAGCACAAAGCTGTAGTTGGCGGCCAGCCACGGGTCCATGACCAACAGCACTAGGACCGCCACCATCAGGAAGGTCAGTGAAGTTCGTCGTCGACCGCTCAGCACCGCGAGTACTCCGATGGATCCCATTACCGCTGCCCGCAGCACACTGGGCTCCGGCCGGACCAGCAGCACGAAGCCGGCGAGGCCGGCAAGCCCTGCCGCCGCCTTCGCCCAGCGGGGCAACCTGACAGCAGATCCGAGCAGGTAGATGAAGCCCAACAGGTAGGAAACATTCGCACCGCTGACCGTGAGCAGATGTGTCAGCCCGGTCCGCCGCATCGCCTCGTTCAGGTCATCGCTCTGGTGCTCCTTGTCCCCCAGCACCATGCCGGGAAGGAGTCCGCGCGCATCCGGGGGCAAGCCTGCCAGCGCCGCCACAAATTGCCCGCGCAGATGGGAGACCCAAGCATCCACCGGCGGTGCGGAACGATCGGACGGCGCGGTAGATGCGATTAGCAAGGCGTCAACGGCCTGTCCCGGATCTGCGGCGACGAGTTTGCCCGAGGTCCTGAGCCGCTCGCCGTACCGCACGTCCGCCCAGTCCGGTCCGCCGATAACGAGCACCGGTGTGTCGGCCTCGAACCGGAAGCCGCCCGCGGCGGCTTCAATGACGGTCGCGGTGAGGTGAAAACGCGCCGCGCTGCCGAACTGCGGCGCTGCCTTGACCTGCGCTGCATCCCCGGTGGCCACCAGGCGGGCTGAGATGGTTTGTTCGTCCTCGATGGCCGCCCCGATGGGTCCCGCCAGTCGTTGCGCCTGCTGTAGACCCACCGCCAGTGACAACAGCCCGGTACAGCTGCACAGCACCACGACGACGGCGATGCCTCCGGCCCCGCGGCCGGTGCGCCGTGGACGGCGCCCGCCGCTGTGCGCGACCGGCAGCAATAGTTTGACCGGAAGCAGCCGCCGGACCGGCAGCAGCAAACTGCTGGCCGCGGCGCACCCTGTACCCAACAACACCGCTGCGGACAGCAGTGCCACCCCGTCGGGCGCGTGCGGCAGGGCCAGCGCGCCCGCCCAGCAGGCAGCTGCCGTCAGGCCCCAACGCAGATCCAGCCGCCGGTCCTCGCCTGCCGCCGCCACGGGATCGGGTCTGATGTGCTTCAGCAGCCATTGGCCGAAACCCCTGCGGCGTCTGGGCGGCTGGCTTGGTTCAGACTGTGGGACGTCGGCGGTCTCCGGACGCCGGGCCGCGTCCGCATACCGCTGCCAGCGGGGCGGACGGCTCATACCACCACCAGCTGAATCAGTGCCTCCAGCATGACCGGTCCGATGCCGGGCACGGCGTCCAAATCGGACGGTTGCGCGTAGTGTCCGTGCTGCTCCCGGAACTCGATAATCCGCGCGGCGAGTACCGGTCCGACGCGGGGCAGCGTGGCGAGCTCCTCCGCCGTCGCCGTATTGATATTGATCTTGGCGTCCGGATTTCCCGCTGCGCCGCCGGGCTCGGCTGCGGCACCGCCGCCTTCGGTGCCCGGGGAATCTGCGGTGCCTCCGGAAGCGCTGCCGCCGGCCACCGCCGACGGGGGCCCTGGGGCGTCCGGCGTCGGCACGAAGACTTGCTGCCCGTCGCTCAACGGCGCAGCCAGATTCAGCGCCTCCAGCTGCGCCTCCTTCCGCGCACCACCGGCGGCTTCGATCGCCTCGAACACCCTGGAACCCTCGGCCAGCCGAACGATGCCCGGCGAGGCAACAGCCCCGGCGACGTGGACGACGATGTGCGCAATGCCTCCAGCCGTGTGGTCCCCAGGTCCCGACGGATCTCCGGCTGCAGCAGCCGGCGACCCCGCCCGAGCCGCTCCTTCGCTATCTTCGGAAGCCAAGGCCTCCGGCGCCGGCGGACTGCTGGGAGCCGGGCCGGACGCCAGCGGGATGCGTTCCAGGACTGGGGCGGCCGATCGGTTCAAGTCTGCCGATGCCACCGACACCAGCCCATAGCCCAGGCACAGACCCGCCACCACGAACGCGGCGCCGAGGGCGATGCGGAAGCGCGGAGTTCGTCTCAGCCGCGGGGCAGCACCGCCGCGGGCGGTTGCCGGAAGCCAGCGGTGTCGGCCCATGCGCCAACATTAGGTCCGCGCAGCAGCCACCCCAGGGGGCAACCGTCGACTCGTGGACAACCCGTCCGGGGGCTCAATCTGTGGAGGGAGGGAGCGCTCAGTCCATGAATGGCGTCGGCGGTCCAACGACCACTGCGATGACGCCGAGTCCCGTGTGGGCGGCCAGGACCGAAGGCACCGGGGTGACCAGCACGTCGTCGCTCAGATGCTGCTGCAGGACCTCCGCCAAGGCGCGGCTTTCGCTTTCGTTGCCGAAGTAGTGCACCGAAACCCTGGGTTCGTAGTCGAGTTCCTCGATCCGGCGCACCACCAACTGCTGCAACCGGGCCTGCGCGCGCGCGGCGGTCCGAACCTTCTCCAGCGGCAGGATGGCCCCGTCGCGGATGGCCAACAACGGCTTGATGGCCAGCAACGACCCGAGCAGGCCGGAGGCGGCGGAGATCCTGCCGCCGCGGCGCAGCTGGTCCAGGCTGGGTACGTAGAAAAAGACGTCGGAGCAGGCGGCAGCAGCCTTGGCACGCTCGGCTACGGCCTGCCGGTCCAGTCCGCTTTGCGCGGCGATGACTGCGTCGATGACGGCGAATCCCTCACCGAGGGCGGCGCTCTTGGTGTCCACCACGTCCACCGGGATGCCGACACCGTCCGCGGCCAAACCCGCCGCTTCGATGGTGCCGGAGAGCTCGGCCGAGAGGTGGATGGAGACGATCGCCTCGAAGCCCAGGTCTTCAAGCTCACGGTAGGTTCGCTCCAACAGCCCCGGCGAGGGGCGCGACGTCTTGACGTCACGCCCCTCGGCGAGGCCGACCGCCAAGGCGGACGCGACGTCGTCGACCCCTTCCCCGTATATCTGTCCGGAAATCATCACCGGCATCGGCACCACCCGCAGCCAGTCTGCGGTATCCGGCTGGTTGGCCCAATCGAAGGGCAGCGACGCCG
>NZ_JBNHHB010000318.1:0-4617 GCF_059091905.1 Arthrobacter sp. Dra40 | reverse complement strand
GAAGCCTGGATGTGGTATCGGCGGGTGATCGGCGGCGACCAGGCACCCGTCGTGGACACCTGGTGGCAGACCGAAACCGGGGCGCACATGATCGCCCCGCTACCCGGAATCACCGCCGCCAAACCCGGTTCCGCGCAGGTCGCCGTGCCGGGCATCGCCGTCGACGTCGTGGACGAACTCGGCGCCTCCGTCCCGGACGGGCACGGCGGCTACCTGGTGATCCGCGAGCCCTGGCCGGCCATGCTGCGCGGCATCTGGGGCGACCCGGAGCGGTTCAAGGAGACCTACTGGTCCCGGTTCGACAACATGTATTTCGCCGGCGACGGCGCCAAGAAGGACGACGACGGCGACATCTGGCTGCTCGGCCGGGTGGACGACGTCATGAACGTCTCGGGCCACCGGCTCTCCACCACCGAGATCGAATCGGCGCTGGTCTCCCACCCCGCCGTCGCCGAAGCGGCCGTCGTCGGCGCCAAGGACGAAACCACCGGCGAAGCTGTCGTCGCGTTCGTTATCCTCCGCGGCGAAGCAGCCACGCAGCACGGATCAAACGACGACATCGTCGTCACGCTACGGGCGCATGTGGGCAAGGAAATCGGGCCCATCGCCAAGCCGCGCACCATCCTGGTGGTGCCGGAACTGCCCAAGACCCGCTCCGGCAAGATCATGCGCCGGCTGCTGAAGGACGTGGCCGAAGGACGCGAAGTCGGTGACGCCACCACGCTGGCCGACAACACCGTCATGCAGCAGATCGCAACCTCGCTGAAGGCCTGACCGGCCAGGCGACCGGCCGACTGGCCGGGGGCTGCCCGCTGCACCTCGTGGCGGGAAACCCCCGGCCTTTCGCACCGTGCCGGCACGGTGCGAACCAGGAAAAGTCCCCCGTTCAACGCGTGAGGCATAGTAAGGGTATGACTGCAGACTCCTCCGGATCCCGCCACCTGCTGGTACTCAACGGCCCGAACCTGAATTTACTGGGCACCCGCGAACCCCAGGTCTACGGCACCGCAACCCTGGCCGATGTGGAACAGCTGGCGGCCGACGCTGCGAAAGCCCGCGGCTGGAGCGTTGAATGCGTCCAGTCGAACCACGAAGGTGCCCTCATCGACGCGGTACACGCCGCCCGCGGAACGGCGGACGCCATCATTATCAACCCCGGCGGCTACAGCCACACCTCCGTGGCACTGCGCGACGCGCTCTCCGGCGTGGCCCTGCCCCTGGTCGAAGTGCACATCACCAACATCCACCGGCGCGAGCAGTTCCGCCACCACTCCTACATCTCCGGCGTTGCCGACGCCGTCATCGCGGGCGCGGGCATCGCCGGCTACCGGCTGGCGGTCGAATACCTCGCCGAGGTCCTGTAGCAGGTCAGCCGCGGGATCATGGGCGGACAGCGAGTGGATCTCACCGGCTGGTACCGGAACTTCGGTCTCCACGAGGCTGCCGGCCAGTCAGCGGTGTACGTCGAATGGGCCGTGGGCATCAGCGAGGACCCAGCGGTCCTGGCGTTGATTGGCGCGCTGCCCGCGGCGAAGCGCCAACCCAACCTGGTCTTGGCCGCAGCCCGATCACTCGGCGCCGGAAACACGGACTACGCCGGCTTCCGCACCTTCCTGTTGGCGCACTGGGGTGCGGTCCGGGAGGTGGCGCTGGCCCGTTCCACCCAGACCAACGAACCCGGCCGCTGCGCCGTCTTCCTGCCGTCCTTGGCCGCCATTGCCGCCTCTGAAGGAAAGCCGCTGGCGCTGATTGAAGTAGGTGCCTCGGCCGGGTTGGTGCTGTATCCCGACCAGTACCGCTACCAGTACGACGGCGGTCCGATCCTCTCACCCGGCCCATCACCTTCCGGCGGGGCCGAAGCGGACAGGACCGCGGCGGACCGGGCGGCACCTGCCCCTGCCTGTGGTTTCGCGCCGGAGCCCCCGGTGCTCGAATGCTCCACCTCCGGGCGACCACCGCTGCCGCAGTCGCTGCCCCGCGTCTGCTGGCGCGCCGGAATTGACCTCAATCCGCTGGACATCACCGACCCTGGCGACGTCAACTGGCTCGAGGCCCTGATCTGGCCGGGGCAGGACTTCCGGGTCCGACGGTTGCGGCAGGCCATTGAGGTGGTCCGCCGTGATCCGCCGCACCTTGTGGCCGGCGATCTCAACGAACATCTGCCCACTCTGGTAGCGCAGGCTCCCCGGGAGGCGGCCGTCGTCGTTCTCCATTCTGCGGTGCTGGCCTATCTGGCCGAACCGGACCGGCTGCGCTTCCGGACCATCATTCAGAAGCTGATCCGTGAGCAGGGGGTGCATTGGCTGGCGAACGAAGGGCCCGGCGTCATGCCGCTGCCGGACGATCACTCGGGCGTCCCCGGCTTGGACGACCCGACCTTGCGCGGGCGGTTCCTGTTGTCCCAGAACGGCCGACCGGCAGCGGTCACCGGCCCGCACGGACAGCGGCTTGACTGGCTCGCGCGGTGAGAAGCTAGCGCGTCACGCACTGGCCGGCGGAGATGGTCTCCTGATAACCGGGCGCGCCCTCCACGACCGGCTGAACCTCATCCAGCGTCAGCGCGTAGCCCACGGGCACGTTTTGGGTCGACTTGGCGAACACCACCCCCGCGACGTTTCCGCCGCTATCCAGCAGCGGCCCGCCGGAATTCCCCTGCTGCACGTCCGCCGCCAGCGTGTAAACCTCGAGCGAGGACGGGTCCGCGCCGTAGATGTTCTGCACCAGCACCTGCGAACGGCCCTGCACGGTGGCGGGATAGCTCTGGAACGGCCCACCGGCCGGATAGCCCTGGAACGCCGCGAAGTCTCCGGCTGACAGTTCCTTTCCCAACGGCAGCGGCCGGACGTTCAGCCCGTCTACCGCCAGCACGGCCAGATCGCGCACCGGGTCGAAGAAGACCACCCTCCCGGGCAGCACCCGTCCGTCCGGAATCTCCACCACCGGTTCGTTGACGCCGGCCACCACGTGGGCGTTCGTCAGCACGCGGTCCGGCGCCACAGCAAAACCGGAGCCGGTCTGGTTCTGCCCGCATTGGAAGGCCGTTCCCGCGATCCGCAGCACCGAGGCCGCTGCTTGGTTTAGCGCCGGCGTATCGGTGCTGTCATTGGGAAGCTGCGCCGGCTGCTTCGGCGCCTGCGGGTCAAGAACCTTGGGGATCCCGTCGGCCACCACGATCGAGCGAACCTGTGCCGCCCAAGCCTTCACTGGCTTGGGCGTCAGGTTGTCAATGGAGGCGATGACCTTGGACGCCGCGATCTGTTGCGAGATGAACGGCACGCCCATGGTGCCCAGACTGAACGCAAGCATCGACATGACCAGTGCGGTCACGGCCAGGTTCATGAGGCCGCCCAGCAGGCGGTCCAGCGGCCGCAGCGGTGGGAAGTCCATCCGTCGACGGACCGCCGCCCCGATGCCTGTTCCCAGTGCATGCCCCAGCACCACCAGCAGCACCGCCACGGCAATGGCTGCCGTCAGCCGCCAGGAACTGTCCGGGGCCCATTGGCTAACCAGCGGGATGGCGAAGAAAGCCGCAACGCCTCCCATCGCGATGCCGGCGATGCCGCCAAGCGTGACCAGGAAGCCCTTGCGCAGGCCGGAAACCAGGTACGCCAAGAGGATGAGCAGCAGGACGATGTCCAGGATGGTCAGGCCGAAAATCACGCATTCTCCGTCGCGGTGGGGTGATCCTCAGTCTAATCGGTCCGCCTGCGGGAATTTTTAAGGCCCGTCGGTAGTTGTCACCTCCGGTAGCCCGTGTCCGGCTCTCGATGCCGCCGCTTTTCCCCTTCTCTGGGAGCGAAAAGCCTTGTGGAAGATGTCACAACCGCTCAACGTGCGGCAAAATGGAGGACAGTGCCCCCACGGGAGAGCAGCTTGACCGACAGCCGTACAGTACGAAATTGGAGAATTCATGGACGTAGAGATCCTTCGCCGCGCACCTCTTTTTGCCACTCTTGACGACGACGTTTTCGCCGCGCTGACAGACGAGCTGACCGAGGTCGATCTGTCCCGCGGCGCATCGGTGTTCCGCGAAGGTGACCAGGGCGACCAGCTGTACTTCATCGTCTCCGGCAAGATCAAGCTGGGCCGCACCGCCGCGGACGGCCGGGAGAACCTGGTGGCCATCCTTGGCCCGGGCGAGCTTTTCGGCGAGATGGCGCTCTTCGATCCGAGCCCGCGCAGCACCTCCGCAACGGCTGTTTCCGAGACCCGTTTGGCCGGACTGAAGAACGAGAACCTGCGCGGCCTGCTGGAGACCCGTCCCGAGGTCTCGGCGCAGTTGCTGCAGGCCTTGGCCCGCCGCCTCCGCCGGACCAATGACTCGCTGGCCGATCTGGTCTTCTCCGACGTTCCCGGCCGTGTTGCCAAGGCCTTGCTGGACCTGGCCGATCGTTTCGGCCGCCCCGCCACGGACGGCATCCTGGTGGCACACGAACTGACCCAGGAAGAGCTGGCCCAGCTGGTGGGCGCTTCCCGCGAAACCGTGAACAAGGCGCTGGCCGAGTTCGTCCAGCGCGGCTGGCTGCGCCTGGAAGCACGCGCGGTGGTCATCCTGGACATCCAGCGGCTGCGCCAGCGCTCGCGCTGATTGCCTGCTGCGAACGACGGCGGGGGCGC
>NZ_JBNHHB010000317.1:0-4620 GCF_059091905.1 Arthrobacter sp. Dra40 | reverse complement strand
ATGTCGTCAGCGGCAAGATCCAGGACAAGACGTTCAACGCCGGCCTGAAGATCGAAACCGCCACGGTGGACCGCCGCGATTACACCTACCTGTACAAAGACGGCGACGACTTCGTCTTCATGGACGTGCAGGACTACGACCAGGTCACCGTGCCCGGACCGGTGGTCGGCGATGACGAGAACTTCCTGCTGGAAAACATCAAGGTCAACATCGCCATGCACGACGGCATCCCGCTCTACATCGAGCTGCCGGCATCCGTGGTCATGGAAATCACCTACACGGAGCCCGGCCTGCAGGGCGACCGTTCCACCGGCGGCACCAAGCCCGCCACCGTGGAGACCGGCTACCAGATCCAGGTTCCGCTGTTCCTGGAGACCGGCACCAAGGTCAAGGTCGACACCCGCTCCGGCGATTACCTGGGACGTGTCAACGACTAGTGAGTGCTCCCACTTCAGCCCGAGGCAAGGCCCGCCGCAGGGCCGTCGACGTCCTCTTTGAAGCCGAGCAGCGCGGCGTGACCCCTGCGCAGGCGCTGGCCGGACGGGACAAAACGGACCAGGTGATCAACCCCTACACCGCCCAAATCGTGGAGGGCGTCGCCGCGCTGCAGCCCACCATCGACGAGTTCCTGTCCACCTACGCCCAGGGCTGGACGCTGGACCGCATGCCGGCGGTGGACCGGATCATCCTCCGTGTCGGCTCCTGGGAACTGCTGTACAACGACGACGTTCCAGACGGAGTAGCGGTCAGCGAGGCGGTGGAGCTGGCCAAGACCCTCTCCACCGACGAGTCACCGTCCTTCGTCAACGGCCTCCTCGGCCGGCTGCAGCAGCTCAAGCCCACGCTCCTGGCCTGATCCACGGCCTGTTCAGCCACCATCCCACCGACGACGGCGGGTGCCCACCGTGCGGGCACCCGCCGTCGCCGTGTTCACGCACCGTGGTTGCTACGGCGTGGGGTGAGTTTGGGCACATCCGCTGTCGACCGCCGTCGTACTTCCGTCACGAACGCTCCGTGCCGATCCCGCCGTGGTAATTTTGAGGGCGCAAGCAACCTTTAAATTCCGTCCAGTGAGGCGGGGAAGGAGGCGGCAACAGATGAACACGGACTCCCCGGCGCACCAGCCGGCATCGTCGCGAGTTGTACTTGCCGAAGCGGACATCAACCGCGCATTGACCCGTATCGCCCACGAGATCCTTGAAGCGAACAAGGGCCCGCAGGACCTGGTTCTGTTGGGCATTCCACGCCGCGGCTTTCCGTTGGCCCAACGGCTGGCCGCCAAGATCGCTGCCGCCGATTCCACCGTCGCCGCCGAAAAGATCATCGGCCAGCTGGACGTGACCATGTTCCGCGACGACCTGCGCCGGCACCCCACCCGGACCCCGTTGCCCACGCAGCTCCCGGCAGAGGGCATCGACGACAAAGTCGTGGTGCTGGTCGACGACGTCCTCTATTCCGGACGCACCATCCGGGCCGCACTGGATGCACTGGTGGACCTGGGCCGTCCGCGGATCGTCCGGCTGGCCGTCCTGGTGGACCGCGGGCACCGCGAACTGCCGATCCGCGCCGACCACGTGGGCAAGAACCTGCCCACCTCCTCGCTGGAGAAGGTGCGGGTCCGGTTGGCCGAGACCGACACCAACGACGGCGCCCCGGTGACCGACGAAGTAGTAATCGAGGACTTCAGCGCATGAAACACCTGCTCTCCACCGCTGACCTGGCCAAGCCGGACGCGGTGCAGATCCTCGACACTGCCGAAGAAATGTCCGCCGTCTCCCAGCGCGAAGTCAAGAAGCTGCCCGTGCTGCGCGGCCGCACAGTCGTCAACCTCTTCTTCGAGGACTCCACCCGGACCCGCATCTCCTTCGAAGCCGCCGCCAAGCGGCTCTCGGCGGACGTCATCAACTTTGCCGCGAAAGGGTCTTCCGTCTCCAAGGGCGAATCGCTCAAGGACACCGCCCAGACCCTGGAAGCCATGGGCGCCGACGCCGTAGTCATCCGGCACTGGGCCTCCGGGGCACCTGCACGCCTGGCCGCGTCGGGCTGGATCGACGCCGCGGTGGTGAACGCCGGCGACGGCACCCACGAACACCCCACCCAGGCGCTGCTGGATGCGTTCACGCTCCGCCGCACCTGGGCCAGGCTCAACGGAACCGCCTCGTCCGGGACCGACCTGGCCGGCATGAAAGTGGCCATCGTCGGGGACATCCTGCACTCCCGGGTGGCCCGCTCCAACTTGTGGCTGCTGCGCACCCTCGGCGCGGACGTCACCCTGGTGGCGCCGCCGACGCTCCTGCCGGTGGGCAGCGGCCAGTGGCCGTGCACCATCAGCTACGACCTCGACGCCACGCTGGCCGAAGGCACGGACGCCGTCATGATGCTGCGCGTGCAGGGCGAGCGGATGAACGCCGCTTACTTCCCCTCCACCCAGGAGTACTCACGCCGCTGGGGCTTCGATGACCGGCGGCTGGCCGCACTGGACGCCTCCGGCCGCGACGGGACCATCATCATGCACCCCGGCCCGATGAACCGCGGGCTGGAAATCTCCTCGGCCGCAGCCGACTCTCCGCGCTCCACCGTCCTGGACCAGGTCCGCAACGGCGTGGCCGTGCGGATGGCGGCGCTCTACCTGTTGCTTTCCGGCGGGACCGAATCCGCCGCCCCCGCTCCCACCGCCCAGGAGGCCAAGTGACCCAGTCCAACTCCGAGACCACCTACCTGATCCAGGGCGCCTCGCTGGCCGGCGGGGACCGGGCCGACCTGCTGGTCCGCGGCGGAACGATCGTGGAGGCCGGCGGCGCGCTCAGTGCGGCAGGCGCCGTCGTGGTTGATGCCGACGGGCTGGTGGCGCTGCCGGGCATGGTGGACCTGCACACCCATCTGCGCGAGCCCGGCCGCGAAGACGCCGAGACGGTGGAGACCGGCTCCCGCGCTGCCGCCCTGGGCGGCTTCACCGCAGTGCACGCGATGGCGAATTCATCGCCCGTGGCCGACACCGCCGGAGTCGTGGAGCAGGTGTACACGCTCGGCCGCACCGCCGGCTGGGTGGACGTCCGCCCGGTGGGCGCAGTGACCGTTGGCCTGGGCGGCGAGCGGCTGGCGGAGCTCGGCGCGATGGCAGACTCCCGGGCCCGGGTCCGGGTCTTTTCCGACGACGGCATCTGCGTCTCGGACCCGGTACTGATGCGCCGCGCCCTGGAGTACGTCAAGGCGTTCGACGGCGTGATCGCCCAGCATGCGCAGGAACCGCGGCTGACCGACGGGGCACAGATGAACGAAGGCACCGTCTCGGCGGTGCTGGGGATGACCGGCTGGCCAGCCGTCGCGGAGGAGAGCATCATTGCCCGCGATGTGCTGCTGGCACAGCACGTGGACTCCCGCCTGCATGTCTGCCATGTCTCCACCGCCGGATCCGTGGAGCTCATCCGCTGGGCCAAGGCCCGGGGCATCAAAGTCACCGCCGAAGTCACCCCGCACCACCTGTGGCTGACCGATGAACTGGTCCGCAGCTACGACCCGGTCTACAAGGTCAACCCGCCGCTGCGGACGGATGAGGACGTGCAGGCCCTGCGCGCGGGCTTGGCAGACGGCACCATCGACGTCATCGGCACCGACCACGCCCCGCATCCTTCCGAGGCGAAGGAGTGCGAATGGGCGCAGGCCGCGATGGGTATGACCGGCCTGGAGACCGCGTTGTCCGTGGTGCAGCACACCATGATCGAATCCGGCCTCATCGGTTGGGCCGACTTCGCCCGGATCACCTCCGCCATGCCGGCGGGCATCGGCCGGCTGGCCGGGCAGGGCCAGCCGCTGGCCGCCGGATCGGCCGCGAACATCACGCTGGTGGACCCTGCCGCCCGCTGGACGGTGGACCTGTCGGCCATGGCCACCAAGGGCAGGAACTCGCCGTTCGCCGGCCGGGAACTGCCCGGCCGCGTGATCGCCACCTTCCTCAACGGACATCCCACGGTGCTCGACGGTGCCCTGAACACGCCGGCGCGGCCGGCCGGGGAGGCCTGAGATGGACCAGCTGCAGGCAGGCCTGGTGATGCTTTCCGTCGCCGCCGTGCTCATCGTGCTGCTGGCCGTGGGCTGGCGGAACCGGCTCAAGCGCCAGCGCGATATCGCGCCGCTGCCCCCGGTCCCGGCGGACACCGCCGACCCGACCGGCTACTACGAGGGCATGTACGTGGTGACGACCACGGCGGGGGACTGGCTGGACCGCGTGGCCGTCCACGGCCTGGGCATCCGGACCAAGGCCACGCTGCGCACCTATCCGCACGGCGTGCTGATCGAACGTCCCGGTTCCACGGACCTCTACATTCCGGCCGAAGCCATCACCGATGTCCGCACCGAGAGCGGCATGGTGGGCAAGTTCGTGGAATCCGAAGGCCTGGCCGTCATCACGTGGAAGCTGGGGGAGCGCGGAGTCGACACCGCCTTCCGCACCCGGCAGGCCGCCGAGAAACAACCGCTGCTGGCGCAGCTGCAGACATACCTACCCGCCGTACAGGAAGACTAGGAACATCGTGAGCGCAGAAACAACCTCCGCAACCGCACCGGCACTGCTGGTGCTCGAAGACGGCCGGACCTTCCGCGGCCGCAGCTACGGCGCCCAGG
>NZ_JBNHHB010000316.1:0-4626 GCF_059091905.1 Arthrobacter sp. Dra40 | reverse complement strand
ACTGGCGCTCCGAGCGCAGCCTGGACGACGAACTCGTCAACCAGGGCATCGTGGGCATCCAGGGCGTGGACACCCGCGCGCTGACCCGCCACCTGCGTGAACGCGGCGCGATGAAGGCCGGCATTTTCTCCGGCGACGCGGCCGCCCGCCCCGCCGCGGAGTTGGTGGCCGAAGTCGCCGCCCAGCCGGCGATGGAGGGTGCCCGGCTCGCCGAAGAAGTCAGCGTCACCGAAGCCTACGTGGTCGAACCGGCAGACCACGGCTGGGAGGGCGAGCCGCGGTTCACCATCGCGGCCCTCGACCTGGGCATCAAGGCCATGACCCCGGTCCGCTTCGCCGAGCGCGGGATCCGGGTGCACGTGCTGCCCGCCACCGCAAGCTTCGAAGACATCCAGGCGGTCTCGCCCGACGGCATGTTCATGTCCAACGGACCCGGCGACCCGGCCACCGCCGACCGCCAGGTGCTGCTGCTGCGCAAGGTGCTCGACGCCGGCCTGCCGTTCTTCGGCATCTGCTTCGGCAACCAGATCCTGGGACGCGCCCTGGGCTTCGGCACCTACAAACTGCGCTACGGCCACCGCGGGATCAACGTGCCGGTGATGGACCGACGCACCGGGAAGGTTGAAATCACCTCGCAGAACCACGGCTTCGCCGTCGACGCCCCCTTGGACGGGCCGACGCTCGCCCCGGAAGAGCGCTTCGGCCGGGTGGAAGTCAGCCACGTCTGCCTGAACGACGACGTCGTCGAGGGCCTGAACTGCCTGGACATCCCCGCCTTTTCCGTCCAGTACCACCCCGAGGCCGCCGCGGGGCCACACGATGCGGCGCCCCTGTTCGACCGCTTCACCGACCTGATGGACTCCCGCCGGACCCAGGCCGCGACCGCCTCCGAGACGACGTCCGAGACCACGAAGGAAAGCAAGTAATGCCCAAGAGAGAAGATCTGAAGTCCGTCCTGGTCATCGGTTCCGGTCCCATCGTGATCGGCCAGGCGGCCGAATTCGACTACTCCGGCACACAGGCGCTGCGGGTGCTGAAGGAGGAAGGCCTACGGGTCATCCTGGTCAACTCCAACCCGGCCACCATCATGACGGACCCGGAGTTCGCCGACGCGACCTATGTGGAGCCGATCACGCCGGAGGTGGTCGAAAAGATCATTGCCAAGGAACGCCCGGACGCCCTGCTGCCCACGCTGGGCGGCCAGACCGCGCTGAACACCGCGATCGCGCTGGACAAGAACGGCGTGCTGGAGAAGTACAACGTCGAGCTGATCGGCGCCAACATTGCCGCCATTGAACTCGGCGAAGACCGCGAGAAGTTCAAGGGCGTGGTGGAGCGCTGCGGCGCCGAGTCCGCCAAATCGGTGATCGTGCATTCGATGGACGAGGCTTTTGCCGCGGCGGAGGAACTGGGCTACCCGATGGTGGTGCGCCCGTCCTTTACCATGGGCGGCCTTGGCTCCGGCATGGCCTACAACGCGGACGACCTGCGCCGGATCGCCGGTGCCGGCATCCAGTACAGCCCCACCAGCGAGGTGCTGCTCGAAGAGAGCATCCTGGGCTGGAAGGAATACGAGCTCGAGATGATGCGCGACAAGAACGACAACGTCGTCGTCGTGTGCTCGATCGAGAACTTCGATCCGGTGGGCGTGCACACCGGCGACTCCATCACCGTGGCCCCCGCCATGACGCTGACCGACCGAGAGTTCCAGAAGCTGCGCGACATCTCCATCGCGGTGATCCGCGAAGTCGGCGTGGACACCGGCGGCTGCAACATCCAGTTCGCCATCGAACCGGATACCGGGCGCGTTGTGGTGATCGAAATGAACCCGCGCGTGTCCCGGTCCTCGGCGCTGGCGTCCAAGGCCACTGGCTTTGCGATTGCCAAGATTGCCACCAAGCTGTCGCTTGGCTACACCCTGGACGAGATCCCCAACGACATCACCCAGCAGACCCCGGCTGCCTTCGAACCCACGCTGGACTACGTCGTCGTCAAGGTTCCCCGTTTCGCCTTCGAGAAGTTCCCGGCCGCCGATCCGACGCTGACCACCACCATGAAGTCGGTCGGCGAAGCGATGGCGATCGGCCGCAACTTCACCGAAGCGCTGCAGAAGGCGCTGCGGTCGCTGGAGCAAAAGGGCTCGCAGCTGGAGTTCGACCCGGTCAACGATTACGATGTGCCTGAGCTGCTGACCAAGGCCAAATTCGGGTCCACCGAGCGGCTTTCGCTGGTGCAGCGGGCGCTGCTGGGCGGCGCGAGCATCGAGCAGGTCTTCGAAGCCACCTCGATCGACCCCTGGTTCCTGGACCAGCTGCAGCTGATCAACGAAGTGGCCACCGACATCCGCCGGGCCCCGGCGCTGACCGAGGACATCCTCCGGCTGGCCAAGCGCCACGGCTTCTCCGATGAGCAAATCGGCAAGCTGTCCAACACCAGCGAGGCAGTGGTCCGCGGTGTCCGCCACGCACTGGGCATCCGCCCGGTGTTCAAGACAGTGGACACCTGCGCCGCGGAATTTGCCGCCTACACCCCGTACCACTACTCGTCCTATGACGAAGAGGACGAAGTCGAGCTGCACGCCAAGCCGTCCGTGATCATCCTCGGGTCCGGTCCCAACCGGATCGGCCAGGGCATCGAGTTCGACTACTCCTGCGTCCACGCCACCATGGCGCTGCGCAAGGCCGGGCACGAGACGGTGATGATCAACTGCAATCCGGAGACCGTCTCCACCGACTACGACATTTCCAACCGCCTGTACTTCGAGCCCCTCACGCTCGAGGACGTGCTGGAGGTCATTGCGGCAGAAGAGCGCACCGGCGGCGTGCTCGGTGTGTTCGTGCAGCTGGGCGGCCAGACACCGCTGAAGCTGGCCCAGGCCCTGGCCGACGCCGGCATCCCGATCCTCGGCACGTCGCCGGAAGCCATCGACCTTGCCGAGCACCGAGGTGCCTTCCAGCGCGTGCTGGATTCGGCCGGACTGATTGCCCCGAAGAACGGCACCGCCGTCTCCTTCGAGGAAGCCAAGAAGATCGCCGACGAGATCGGCTACCCCGTGCTGGTCCGCCCGTCCTACGTGCTGGGCGGACGCGGCATGGAGATCGTCTACGACGAGGCCAACCTCTCGCGCTACATCGCCAACGCCACCGAGATCACGCCGGACCACCCGGTGCTGGTGGACCGCTTCCTGGAAGACGCCATCGAGATCGACGTCGACGCCCTCTACGACGGCAAGGACCTCTACGTGGGCGGCATCATGGAGCACATCGAGGAGGCCGGCATCCACTCCGGCGACTCGGCCTGTGTGCTGCCCCCGATCACGCTGGGCGCCGACGTGCTGGACCGGGTGCGCAGCGCCACCGCTGCCATCGCCGAGGGCGTGGGGGTGCGCGGCCTGATCAACATCCAGTTCGCGCTGGCCGCCGACGTGCTCTACGTGATTGAAGCCAACCCGCGCGCCTCCCGCACCGTCCCGTTCGTGTCCAAGGCCACCGGCGTGCAGTTGGCCAAGGCCGCGGCGCTGATCGGCACAGGCGTCGACATTGCCATGCTGCGCAGCGTGTACAAGGTGCTGCCGGAGACCGGTGACGGCTCCCGGCTGCCGCTGGAAGCTCCGGTGGCAGTGAAGGAAGCGGTGCTTCCGTTCAGCCGCTTCCGCACCCCCGAAGGCACCGTGGTTGACTCGCTGCTGGGCCCGGAAATGCGCTCCACCGGCGAGGTCATGGGCATCGACAAGTACTTCGACACCGCCTTCGCCAAGAGCCAGGCAGCGGCCGGCAGCGCCCTGCCGACATCCGGCAAGGTGTTCGTCTCGGTGGCCAACCGCGACAAGCGCTCCATCATCATGCCGGTGAAGCTGCTGGTGGACCTGGGCTTCGAGATCCTCTCCACCGGCGGCACGGCCGAAGTGCTTCGCCGCAACGGCATCCAGTCCACCACCGTGCGCAAGATCGCCCAGGGCCGCTCCGAGCAGGGCGAAGGCACCATTGTGGACCTCATCACCGAGGGCCACATTGGTCTGATCCTCAACACCCCCTCGGGCGGGCAGGCCCGCGGCGACGGCTACGAGATCCGCGCCGCGGCGACCTCGGTCGGCACCCCGATCATCACCACGGTGTCCGAATTCGGTGCCGCCATTCAGGCCATCGAAGCGATGCGCCAGTACGAGTGGGACGTGACCAGCCTGCAGGAACATGCCGAGAACCTGAAGGCCGCGTTCCATGCCTGAGCCTGACCCCCGGCCGCTGGCCGCCACCTTCGGGCAGCGGCTGCGGGCGGCGATGGAGGCCCGCGGGCCGCTCTGTGTGGGGATCGACCCGCACCCGTCGCTGCTTTCCGCCTGGGGCCTCAATGACGACGCCGGCGGATTGGAACGCTTCTCCCTCACCGTGCTCGACGCGGTGGGGGAGCGCGCAGCCGCCCTCAAGCCCCAAGTGGCACTGTACGAGCGCCACGGTTCCGCCGGCATGACGGTCCTGGAGAAGCTGCTGGCCGCCTCGGCTGAGGCCGGCGCGCTGACCATCGCCGACGCCAAGCGCGGCGACATCGGCTCCACCATGGCTGCGTACGCGGACGCCTGGCTGCGTGACGGATCGGCGCTGGCTGCCGACGCGGTGACCCTGAGCCCCT
>NZ_JBNHHB010000315.1:0-4672 GCF_059091905.1 Arthrobacter sp. Dra40 | reverse complement strand
GGGCTGCTCACCCAGATCCCCGATGAATTCTTCCGGGCCGTTGTGGGCTTCGAGCTGCCGGCTCCGGGCCAGTACGCCGCCGGGACCGCCTTCCTGCCCAGCGATGAGTCCGAAGCTGCAGGAGCCCGCGACGGCGTGGAATCCCTCGCCGCTTCCGAAGGACTCAGGATCCTCGGCTGGCGCGAGGTACCGGTGGTGACCGAACTCGTCGGGGCCCTGGCCCGGTCCTGCATGCCGCACTTCGTCCAGGTATTCCTCGCCCTCGACGCGGACCGTGCGCACGATAACGACCTGGATGCCCGCGCTTTCCGGGTGCGCAAACGCGCGCAAAACAAGTACGGGGTGTACTTCCCGTCGTTGTCCTCCCGGACGATCGTCTACAAGGGGATGCTGACCACTGCCCAGCTGGAACCCTTCTACCCGGACCTGTCCGACCTCCGGTTCAAGACCAAGCTGGGCATAGTCCACTCCCGGTTCTCCACCAACACTTTCCCTTCCTGGCCGCTGGCCCAGCCCTTCCGCACCATCGCGCACAACGGCGAGATCAACACGGTCAAGGGAAACCGCAACTGGATGCGGGCCCGCCAATCGCAGCTGAAAAGCCGGTTGCTCGGCGATACCCCGGAAGAGCTCTTCCCGATCTGCACACCCGGGGCTTCCGACTCGGCGTCCTTCGACGAGGTCGCGGAGTTGCTGATGCTTTCCGGCCGCCCGATCACGCACGCGATCATGATGATGATTCCCGAGGCATGGGAGAACCACGCCACGATGGACCCGGCGCGGCGGGCTTTCTACCAGTACCACTCCATGCTGATGGAGCCTTGGGACGGACCCGCTGCCGTTTCCTTCACGGACGGCAAGCTTGTTGGCGCGGTTTTGGACCGCAATGGCCTGCGGCCGGCCCGTTACTGGGTCACCGACGACGGGATGGTGGTCCTGGCCTCCGAGGTCGGCGTCGTCACCATTGATCCGGCCAGGGTGGTCAAGAAGGGCCGTGTCTCGCCCGGGAAGATGTTCCTGGCGGACACCGAAGCCGGCCGGCTGATCGAGGACCAGGAGATCAAGGCCGAGGTCGCGGCGGCCAACCCTTGGGGCGAATGGCTCAAGGACAACATGATCCGACTGGAAGACCTGCCGGAGCGCGAGCACGTGGTGCACACCGCCGCATCGGTCAGCCACCGCCAACGGACCTTCGGCTACACGCAGGAAGAGCTGCGTATCCTGCTGGGCCCCATGGCCCGCACCGGCGCCGAACCCCTGGGCGCCATGGGCACCGACACTCCGATCGCCGTGTTGTCCAAGCGTCCGCGCCTGCTGTTCGACTACTTCGTGCAATCCTTCGCGCAGGTGACCAACCCTCCGCTGGATTCCATCCGCGAAGAGCTGGTGACGTCGCTGCGTACGTCGATCGGACCCGACGGGAACCTGCTGGCGACCGGGCAAGTGCGCACCACCCGGGTGGCGCTGAAGTTCCCGGTGGTCAACAACGACGAACTGGCCAAGATTGCCGCCATGGAAGACGAGGAAGGTGACCGCCTCACGCTGAAGGTGCGGGGCCTCTACCGGCCCGACGGCGGCGCTGCCGAGCTGGCTGCCCGGCTGCAGGAGATTTGTGAGAAAGTCTCCGGCGCCGTCAACCGCGGCGTGAAGTTCATAGTGCTCTCCGACCGGGACTCGAATGCCCAGTGGGCACCGATCCCATCGCTGCTGCTGACCAGCGCTGTGCACCACCACCTGCTCAAGAGCGCCAATCGGACCAAGATCTCGCTGCTGGTGGAAGCCGGCGACGTGCGTGAAGTCCACCATGTCGCGGTGCTGATCGGCTATGGCGCGTCCGCGGTGAACCCGTACCTGGCGATGGAAAGCTGCGAGGAACTCGTACGCAACGGCTACATCGAAGGCGTGACCGCAGCCCAGGCCGTGCAGAACCTGATCAAGGGCCTGGGCAAGGGCGTGCTGAAGATCATGTCCAAGATGGGCATCTCCACCGTCGCCTCCTACTGCGGAGCGCAGACGTTTGAAGCGATTGGACTGGCCCAATCTCTGGTGGACCAGTACTTTGCCGGGACCCAGTCGCAGCTCGGCGGCGTCGGCCTGGACGTCATTGCCGCCGAAGCCGCGGCCCGTCATGCCCAGGCTTACCCGGCCGACGGAATCGAAGAACCCCACCGGGCGCTTGAGACCGGCGGCGAGTACCAGTGGCGCCGCGGAGGACCCCCGCATCTGTTCAACCCGGAGACGGTGTTCCGGCTACAGCATTCCACCCGCGAGCGCCGCTACGACGTGTTCAAGGCCTACACCCGCGGCGTCGACGACCAGTCCAAGGACCTGATGACGCTGCGCGGCCTGCTGAAATTCACATCCGGCCAGCGTCCGGCAGTTCCGCTGGAGGAGGTTGAACCGGTCTCGAGCATCGTCAAGCGCTTCTCTACCGGGGCAATGAGCTACGGATCCATCTCCCGGGAGGCGCACGAAACGCTGGCCATTGCCATGAACCGGCTGGGCGCGAAGTCGAACACCGGCGAGGGCGGCGAAGACGTGGACCGGCTGCTGGACCCGGAGCGCCGGTCGGCCATCAAGCAAGTGGCATCCGGCCGGTTCGGTGTGACGAGCCTGTACCTGACCAACGCCGAGGATATCCAGATCAAGATGGCCCAGGGAGCCAAGCCCGGCGAGGGCGGCCAGCTGATGAGCCAGAAGGTCTACCCCTGGGTGGCCCGCACCCGGCATTCGACGCCCGGCGTGGGCTTGATCTCGCCGCCGCCGCACCACGACATTTACTCGATCGAGGATCTCGCCCAGCTGATTTACGACCTGAAGCGCTCCAATCCCTCGGCGCGCGTGCACGTGAAGCTGGTATCGGAAGTCGGCATCGGCACGGTGGCAGCGGGCGTGACCAAGGCGAAGGCCGACGTCGTCCTGGTTTCAGGGCACGACGGCGGGACGGGCGCCAGTCCGCTGAACTCGCTCAAACATGCCGGTGCTCCGTGGGAGCTGGGGCTGGCCGAGACCCAGCAGACCTTGATGCTCAACGGACTGCGGGACCGCGTGGTGGTCCAGGTGGACGGCCAGCTGAAGTCGGGCCGCGACGTAATGATCGCTGCGCTGCTGGGCGGCGAGGAGTTCGGTTTCGCCACCGCTCCGCTGGTGGTCTCCGGCTGCATCATGATGCGGGTCTGCCACCTGGACACCTGTCCGGTGGGTGTCGCCACGCAGAACCCGGAACTGAGGCGGCGTTTCACCGGCAAGCCCGAGTTCGTGGTGAACTTTTTCGAGTTCATCGCCGAGGAAGTACGCGAGTTGCTGGCGCAACTGGGCTTCCGCAGCCTGGAAGAAGCCATTGGCCATGCCGAACTGCTGGACACCCGCGAAGCGGTCAAGCATTGGAAGGCCGAGGGCCTCGATCTGGCACCGATCCTGCGCGGCTACGGTGCGGACGCGGACGTCCCGCTGCGCAACATGACGACGCAGAACCACGAACTGGACAAGCACTTCGACAACCAGCTGATCGCCATGAGCGCCGATGCGCTGAACCAGCGCGAGCCGGTGCGGATCAGCCTGGACGTGATCAACACGGACCGGTCGGTGGGGACGATGCTCGGTCATGAAGTGACCAAGCGCTTCGGCATCCAGACGCTCGCGGACGACACCATCGATGTGACGCTGACGGGTCAGGCCGGGCAGTCGCTGGGTGCCTTCCTCCCGGCCGGCATCACCTTGCGACTGCTCGGAGATTCCAATGACTACGTGGGCAAGGGACTCTCCGGCGGGCGGATCATCGTCCGGCCGGAGCGGGCCAGCACCTTTGCGCCCGACCGCAACGTCATTGCCGGCAACGTGATCGGCTACGGCGCCACCAGCGGGGAAATGTTCCTGCGCGGCCAGGTCGGCGAGCGGTTCCTGGTGCGGAACTCGGGCGCCACCGCCGTCGTCGAAGGAATAGGCGACCACGGCTGCGAGTACATGACCGGTGGCCTGGCCCTGGTGCTGGGCCGGACAGGCCGCAACTTCGGCGCCGGCATGTCCGGTGGCGTGGCCTACGTGCTGGACCTGGACCTGGCCCGGCTGAACACGCAGAGCGTGGACAGCGGCGAACTGCAGCTGCTGCGGCCCGATGCGGCGGACTGCGGGACCATCGCCGCGCTGCTGAAGAAGCATGCCGAGGAGACAGGTTCGGAGCTGGCCGCACAGCTGCTTCAGGACCTCGACGACACCCTGACCCGCATCACCAAGGTGCTGCCGCGCGACTACGCGGCGGTGCTGCAAGCCCGGGCCAATGCCGAAGCCGAGGGGCTGGACCCCGACGGCGACATCGTCTGGACCCGAATCCTGGAGGTAACCGGTGGCTGACCCACGCGGATTTCTGAAAGTACGTGAACGCCAGACCCAGCCGCGCCGACCGGTTCCCGTGCGCATCATGGACTGGAAGGAAGTCTATGAAGCGCAGGAGAAGGGCGTGCTCCGCAGCCAAGCGGGGCGCTGCATGGACTGCGGCATCCCGTTCTGCCATCAGGGCTGCCCGCTGGGCAACCTGATCCCAGAATGGAACGACCTGACCTGGAGCGGCAAGGACCGGGAAGCGATTGAACGGCTGCACGCCACCAACAACTTCCCGGAATTCACCGGCCGGCTGTGCCCGGCACCGTGCGAGGCGTCCTGCGTGCTGGGCATC
>NZ_JBNHHB010000314.1:0-4677 GCF_059091905.1 Arthrobacter sp. Dra40 | reverse complement strand
ACATATTGCTGAGACGAGGGGGTTGTCTAAAATCCGCGACTTTCTCTCACCTCCAGAAATGGCGGCCGGGGAAGACCGGCTGTCTCAGCAGACGGTCCTTTGACGAGATGTATAACGGGGCCCATCACGCCACCGTGGCCAACCACTCCTTGATGTGGGAGAACGTCTCGTTCGGCCTCGGGGCCATTGAATAGACCTGCACTTCAAGATAGTGCGGCAAGTCGATCCCGAGTTTTGGCAGATCGTCCTCCCGCAGGCGCACGACGCGGTAGCCGGCAGCGAGCAGGGCTCGCACCACGCCGGCTTCGTTCGCGTAATGAAGGCCGCCGGGTTGGCGCAACCCGTCGTCGAGCAGGTCTGAGACGCAATCGGCATAATATCCCCCTTGATCATTTGCTTCCTGCGCTTGAGACCACGAATTAGCCGGAAACCAGCTAGCACTCATCGTTGAGATCACAGGTTATGCGCTCCGCCAGAAAGTTTAGCGACCGCACTTGAAGCGAAGCCGCGCATCTCTCCGGCGCAGTCCGCTCTCAGTGGTCAATAACGCCTTCTTCCCTATTTTGGCTGACTATGATCCCGGCAAAGAGTTCCGACAGCGCGATCCAGGCGATTCCTCGGGTGATCATGGCGGTCGAACTGACAGGGTCTCAAACGATCGTTTTTGCATGGCCCTTACCTGGGACAGTTCGTTGCACGATCATTCCCGTCGTAGCTGGAATGATCGAAAGGTGAACATCGACTCCCTCTCATATGCCTTTTTGCTGGCTCGCACTGAGGCGCAGCTGCACATGACCCTAATGGAAAACGTAGGTCTCACATGGAAGGAAGAAGCAGTCACGGATCTTGTCCTGAGCTGGGCCGGCCATAGAGTGGCCGTCTATCCTTTCAGCAAGAACGAAGAGGGCGGCACAGACGGTACTGGCGCCGACTGGCTCTGGTGGTGGATTGATTCGGACGGGACAGCCTTCGGCATGCTCGTGCAGGCCAAACGTCTTAAAAAGAGGGGCACCAAGAGGAGCCCATGGGACATCGACTTCACATACAAGTCGGGCGCTCAACGCTCCCAACTCCTTGCCACAGCCAAAAAGCTCCAAGTGGCGGCAGCCTACGTCCTCTATTTTGGTTCTCCGAACTACACCGCCGACATCCAACCACCGGGTGATGACCCTCATCTGGGTCACTTCGATCCGGCGCGAGCCCGTGATTCTTGCTTGGAATGTGGGAAAAAGACGGTTGCGTTTTTGTCTGCTCACGTAGCACGTAACTACACGCGAACAGACGCAACTCAGGCCTACGTACTATCTACTCCTATCGAGGATCTTGCCAGTCCCCCATCAGAATTTAAGGCTCCGCTGTTAGTGCCAACAGTGCCTGTTTCCGCAAAGCTGAAGGCGTTCATCCAGCAACAGCAGCACGGCTCAAAACACGTGGCACAGTGCTTTCTCGCGCAGACTCTCGACCAACGCTTCGGGCAGTTCTCCCTGGGTACCGCAACGGAAGTGGAAGCAGCTCCGGATAATCAGGTCAGTGATGCGCCAGTTTTCGAATCGCTGCCCGATGATAGAGATCATTCTGGTGTTCAATACTTCGCGGAAGTGCTGCGCGGGCTTAGGACGGCCCCTCCGGCTTATGTCTTGAACCTGCTGAGCGGAGAATTTTCCGGCTTACCTGACGAGCTCAGACTGGATCGAGAAGAAGGTTCCGGGATAGCTGGTGTAGTTGTTGTTCATGTCGATGGGCATGAAGCAGTCGAGCGATCTCATCCTCCTGCACTTTTCCCCTGACAGGCCGTCCAGACGGCTCTTGAGCAATAGGTAACGGTCGCTTTTGAGTGTCGCCGATAGGGGCCTTCACAGGGCAGTTCTGCCGGAGGATCTTACGGAAATGGGCATTGTACGACGTGTCGGGAATCCCAAAGGCAACACGCGGGCTACCATTTTCCCTATGGCAAGTCGGACGAGCACCAGGGGCACCGTTCCTCCGGCGCAAGAAAAGGTCCTGATCGCCCGTAGTGGAAACCGCTGCGCTTACCCCAGTTGTGGTGTCGAGCTGGTCATTCCCGCTGATCATCCCGAGGACCGCCCCAAGGCAGTGGGCAAAGTTGCTCACATAGCTGCAGCAAGTCCTGGTGGTCCTCGCTATGACGCGACGATGACAGAGGCACAACGCGGGTCGGCTGACAATCTCATCTACTTGTGCGGATCACATCACGATGCGATTGATTCTCAGACCAACGGGCACACCCGTGACTTTCTTATGACCGCCAAGGCAAGTCACGAGCGAACAGTTGCGAAGGCGATGCGCCATGCGATGGGCTCTGTGACTTACGCGCAGTTACGTCTCGTGTGCCAGGTTGTCGTTGCGACTCCTGCTGTATCCCTTGAGCCGATTGATCTGGCACTTCCGCTACAGCAAAAGATAGACCTCAACAGCCTGAGTGAGGTCGTCTCTGACCGAATAAAGGATGGATTGTCCCAAGCCTTCAGAGTTTCAAGCTTCATCGCCAACCAAAACCAGTTCGATCCGGGTTTCGGACGGTCCCTTGTGGCCGGAGCGAAGGCTGACTACTACGCTGCTTTGTCCGAGGGCCTGACTCCCGATCAAGTCTTTGACTATCTTGTCGAGACTGCAAGCGAGAATGCCGGACCTCAAGAATCCCCGGACCTTCGCGCTGCTGCTTTAGCCGTGATCGCCTACCTCTTCGAAGTGTGCGAGATATTTGAACGTGATTGAGATCCTCCCTGACAAGTTCACGCCGATCGAACAAACACTGGTGGGCCGGAGTGCTGCGCTTCTGACTTTGCTTTCGGAGAGGGGCTACACGGTAGGTGGTCTATTCGCGGTGGCAAAAGAACAAATGAGCCCTGTTACGTTCGAGACCTTTGCAGCGTCGCTCACATTTCTGTACGCCGCCGGTCTGATTGACCACAATGATGGAATCCTGGGAGTGAGCTAAGAGTGCTAATACGGCTAGAGACCAACCGACCAGAGTTCAAGCCCATCGATTTTAAGCCGGGATTCAACGCGATCGTCGCAGATCGAGACGCCGAAGCAACGGAGCAGGACAGCCGAAACGCCCGCGGCAAGTCAACAATCCTCAAGTTCATCAACTGGGTTCTTGCCGGAAATCGGCCAGCCAGCCTTCTCCCCTTGGCTGAAGCAGGATGGTCGATCTCGCTGACGCTCGAAATGTTTGGGGGCCGAGTGAAGGCAACCCGCGACCTGAGTGGTGGGTCCAGACTACAAATACTTGCGGACGAGGCGTCGCTGCCGGCGCTCCAGCCCTACCTCACCGAGGGAACAATAAGTCTGGATGACTGGAAAGAGGTGCTTGGCCTGGCGCTTTTCCGGCTCGAACCGGAGCTCGAAACAAGTGTCGGGCTGTCAGTCCGCACACTTCTGTCATATGTGGTCCGGACCGACACCCCGAATGACCCGCTAAAGACCTTCAGTCAGCAGTCTGCAACGAGCAGCCGAATGCATGTCTCTTTTCTAATGGGTTTGGACTGGCGGCCAGTGCTCCAATTAGCGCGCATCAAGACCGGCCTCGACCAACTTTCTGCGATTACTGCTGCCACCCGCGAAGGCCTCATCACGAGCTTGCGGCCGGAAAGTGAGCTTCTACTCGAAAGAGCATCGCTACGAGGTGAAGCTGATGAGTGGCACACCCGGATAAGTAGCTTCAGAGTCCTGGAAGATCCGCAAGGACTAGTTGAAAGAGCCAACGCGCTAACCAAGGAGATTTCATTCCTTCGCGATGAGGCTGTAACGGACCGCCAAATGAGGGACCTATACGATACTTCTCTCGCCGACGACGGCGCGGACGAAACAGGGTCCGCTGCGCTCGTGGCGTCCCTGTTCGAAGTCTCGGGGCTCATTCTTGCTGACGGGTTTAGGCGACGAATGGACGAGGTAGAAGCTTTTCATTCTTCCCTCCTGTCCAACAGACGAGCCTTCTTGGCGGCAGAAATTGCAGAAATTGACGGGCGCTCCGCCGAACGGAACGTGCAGTTGCAAGCGCTGTCCCAGCGCCGAGAATCGGCTATGCAGTCGCTGCGCGCGGGAGGGGCTCTGGAGGAGCTGCTCGCCCTGCAAGCCGAGCTCGCCGACATCGAAGCAAGGATCGCGGCAGTCGACGAGCAGATCGAGCAAGCCAGAGAACTGGAATCCAAGCGAGATGAACTGAAGCTTGCGAAGGCCCAAGAAAGAGCGGCCGCCAGCGAAGTTCTGTCGCGGTCTCGCGGCAAGTTGGACGACATCGGGGAGCGGTTCGGCTCGAAGATGAAAAGGCTCTATGGCAAAGATGCCGTACTCACCGTCGCCGTAGACGACGGAGGCTTTAAGTTCAGCTTAAAGGTTACTGGCGCAGGCAGCACCGGGGTCAACCGAGCCACCATGTTTTGTTTTGATCTAACGATGCTCGAGGAAGGGATCCAGACGGCACATCACCCTGATTTCTTGATCCACGATTCGACCGTGTTCGACGGTGTCGACCCTCGTCAACGCGCAGGAACCTTGCATTTCGCTCAAGAAATGGTCGAGGCTACCCGCGGTCAATACATATGCACCATCAATAGCAACGACATCCCAGATGATGTTCGCAACGAAGCTTGGTTCAGCAGTGGGATCGTGCGGACGGTACTCGATACGGAGCTGCACGGCGCAATCGGCGTT
>NZ_JBNHHB010000313.1:0-4686 GCF_059091905.1 Arthrobacter sp. Dra40 | reverse complement strand
CCTTCCCGGAGCAATGTAGCGTATAGCGAACAGGCCTCTGGCCGCAGCGGGTCCGGGCGAGAGTGCTCTGCTTCCGTGCACCGAAGCAGCCGGCTTCGGCCGCCGTTAACTGCGGGCGAAGTTTCTGCCTGGAGTCAGCGGTGGGCGAAGTTGAGTCCGAGGCGCTTTTCGCTCAGGTACAGGCTCAGGCCGATGCCGAGGGCGGCGAACGTGCAGGTCATCCACCAGGTGGACTGCCAGCCGCCGGTGACGGTCGCCAGCCAGGCGACGATGGCCGGGCCGGTGAAGTTGCCGACGTTGAAGATCTGCTGCATCAAACCCATGGCGGCAGGAGTGGAGCCGTCCGCCGGCGCAAGATCCACCGCCATGCGGGTCAGCGTGGACGGAATCACCGAACCCACCATCGAAAACACGGCCACGCAGGCGAACTGGATGGCCATGCCGCCCGGCACCGAGGTCCAGTCGATGGCGAAGGTGAGCACCGTCGTCGTGCCCATCAGAATGAAGGTGGGGATGATCAGCAGGCGCGGAGGGACGCCGCGTTGCAGCAGCGGAGCGGCGCCGATAGCCCCCACGATGTTGAGGCCGCCCACCACCGCCGACAGGATTCCCGGCCAGATGCCGGTGACGCCGTTCTGCTGATAAATGGTGGGCAGGAAGCCGACCACGGCCATCCACTGGACCGTGTAGCAGCCGAACACCACACCGGCGACCCACGGTTTGGGGGACCGCACCGTGCGGCCGATGCGGCGGATGGCCGCCGGCAGGCCGGAGCCGTCGCGCGCGGGGTCCTGCGGCACGAACCTCAGCACCAAGGGGATCGGCGCCAGCGTCAGGGCGGCCATGATCCACCACCAGGTGTGCCAGTCGGTGGCCTGCAGGATGAGCGCGCTGGCCACCAGGCCGGTGAAGGTCGCGAAGCCCTGATAGGCGCTCCAGAAGCCAACGGCCATGTTCACCCGGGCCATCGGCGTGCTGGAACGGATCAGGCCGGGCGCCACCACCGTGGTCAACAGGAAGCCGGCGCCTTCGAGGGCTCGGCTGGCCATCAGCAGCGCGACCGAGTCGGCGAAACCGCCGATGATCGACCCGATGATGAGCAGCCAGAGGCCGGCCAGCAGGCAGCGCCGCGCACCGATCATCTCCGCCAGCAAGGAAACGGCCAGGCCGCCCGCCATGCCGGCCACCTGCACCACGCCCAGCAGCACGCCGGCCTGCACGAGCGACATGCCGAGCTCGTCCTGAATGATGGGAATGGCCGTGGGCAGCTTCCAGATGTGCATGGCGGCGGTAATGCCGGCAAGAACGACGGCGATCCACGCCGCGTCTGCCCGCTGCCCGGTGGCGACTGGTGCGGCCATGGTGCTCCTTCCGCCCGACTGCCGATTGTTGCCTGTACAGACTATCTGCGGCGGGCCGAAGGTGACGCGCGGCACGTAAGACGGGAGTCTGCGTCGTAATAGTTGACTCCAATGTGGCCAGCCGGCGCCGGACGCGCGCGGGTGTAGGCAGGGTGGTGGTGGGGCGGCGGCAGGGGATGGCGGCCGTGAATCCAGGCGGTTGGTGCCCGGGCGGGGGCGGCGGCAGGGGATGGCGGCCGTGAATCCAGGCGGTTGGTGCCCGGGCGGCGGCGGCGCGGCGGCTGTGGATAGACTGGCTAGGGCGGCAATCCCGCCGTGAACTACGGGAGGCAACATGTTCGAACCTGGGGCGCCGATCGATGAGGTCGAGCGCGATGTCGAAGCGATCATCATGGATTTGGTGCACGAGCTGGGCGAGCGTGCGGACGCTGATCCGGAGCCGCTGGGCGCCGAGGAGCGGGCCTACATTGCGGCGTTCTCCGATGCCCAGGCAAACACCGACCGGAACCAGACTGCCCTGCTGTCCACGGCCATCCGGCAACCGAACCTGGCCGAATCGCTGGTCTACCTCAACCAGCGGCTGGACCGGCAGGACCTCGATCCCCGCGAGCCCGTGGGCATCATCGGTATCATCGTCCGGCTGGCCATGGACGGGCTGTGGGTCTCCGACATGCTGGACAGCACACGGTTCAGGCCCGAAGACCGGCGCCGGATTACGGACGTGCTCACCGGCATGACGTATCTGACCGACGAACGGCTTAAGGAACTGCTGGCCGAGCTGCGGCCGAAGCCCCGGCAGCCTGAGAAAGACTGAAGCTAAGCGCCAAATGCGCCCCGCTGGCGTGCCAAGGCGATGACCACGCGCCTGATGAGGTCGTAGGGGATTGGTTTTCCCAGCGGAAACTTCAGTGTCCCCTTGGCTCCGGCGTAAGGCTCCATGTCACGCTCCAGGGCCGCGTCGGCCTGAGGCAGTGGATAGAGCGAGACGTGGTGCTTCCATCCGGCGAAGTAGACCAGGTAGTGCCCCTCGAACATGATGGACGGCATGTCGTAGCTGATCTTCTCTTCGGACCCCGGTACGGCGTTGTGAATGGTTTGCCGGATCTCCTCCAAAATGATCCGGACATCCTCCGGGAACGACGCGATGTAGTCGTCGACTGTTGAAAACTGTCCGGTCATCCTGATCCACCTGCCGTCTTCTGCGCGCTGCCCTTAGTCGGTGTCTCCCGCGTCTGAGGTGAACGGTGTCAGCACGATCTTCCCGGCGGCATGGCCTTCCTGGCTGTAACGCATGGCGTCCGCAGCCTGATTCAGCGGAAAAGTGCGGTCGATATCAACCATGAGTTTGCCGGCGTCGGCCAGTCCGCTCAGCCGCGCGAGCTCAGCTCCGTCCGGACGCACCCAGATGTAGCGGCCGCCGCGTTTCGCCGCAGCGGGGTCGGCGATGGACGCGTGCCGGCCACCGTTGCGCAGTACGGACTGCGTGTCGTCCATGACGCCGCCCACGAAGTCCGCCACAACGTCCGCGCCCTGCGGCGCGAGTTCCCGCACGCGGTGCACCAGGCCGTCGCCGTAGTCCACCGGTTCGGCGCCCAACTCCCGCAGCCGCTGGTGGTGCTTTTGTGAGGCGGTGGCTATGACCCGCAGCCCGCGCTCAATGCCCAGTTGGACGGCGATGCGGCCGACGCCGCCTGAGCCGTTGTGGATCAAAAGGGTTTCCCCGGCCGCCGGAGCCAGCGCGTCCAGGGTCCGCTGTGCCACCATTCCGGCCAGCGGCAGGCCGCCGGCTTGCTCCCAGGACAACGACGCCGGTTTGCGGGTCACCATGGCGACCGGCAGGGCGACGAACTCCGCGTACGTTCCGCCCGCCACAGTGTCCCGGCGGCCGTAGGCGTAAACCTCATCGCCGGGCGAAAACTCCGGGGTATCCGGTCCCGTTTCCTCGACCACTCCGGCAACGTCCCAGCCCGGGATCACCGGAAAATGGACATCCAGCATCCTGTCCAGCCCGCCGGACATCACCTTCCAGTCCACCGGGTTGACGCCGGCGGCCTGGACCCGGATCAGGACCGCACCGGGGGCTACCTTCGGCCGGGGAACCTCTGCGTGCTCCAGCACCTCTGGCCCACCGTAACGGGTGTACCTCATAGCCTGCATGGTCTTGGCCAATGGATGCCGCCTTCCCTTTTCAATCCACCCTAGTGGCGGGCGGCGGGCTTGCCTATGGTGCCAAAAGCGGGGCCCTGGGCAGGGGACGACGACGGCGATGCGCCGCCGTCGTGCCGGTCAGAGGGCGCCCGTCACGGTGCCGTAAGCCAGCGGCACCAGAATCGGTGCCAGCAGGCAGGCGGCTGCGATCCAGCAGGCGCGGTTGCGCCGGACCAGCGCGATGCCAGCGAGGACCGGCGCGGCGGCCATGATGGCAAGGGCGGCCAGGCCGACGAACCCGGTGGCGGGATCCGGAGCGCCGCAGGAGATCATGCATCCGGTGAACCCGATGTAGGCCACCATCAAGGCCCAAACGATCGGCAGGCCCAGCGCAGCCCAGCCGCCGACCATCAGCAGAACGCCCCACCACACGGGGCGGCGGGCAGGAGCAGCGGTGTCCGTCACCGTGTTTGTCTATCAGTGGAAAGCGGGGCGAGGCAATGATTGCCGGCCACCTGAACCCGGTTGATGTAAGGAACGTCACCCCCGCGGAAGAAATTCCGGTACGAGGGAACGCTGTTGAACCCGGTAGACCCACCCGCCCCAACCTGAGGAGTCACATGAGCGTCGAAACCGCTGACGTCAACCTGGAGAACGAACTGTCCGTGGACCGCGAGGCCGCCAACCAGCTGTTCCTGGAAGCCCGCACCGCGAACACCTTCTCCACCGAGCCGGTTTCGGACGAGCAGCTGGCCGCCATCTATGAGCTGGCCAAGATGGGCCCGACCATGATGAACAACCAGCCGTTGCGCATTACCTGGGTCCGCTCTGCGGAAGCCCGGGCAAAACTCGCCGCCCGCATGGCGGAGGGCAACCGCGCCAAAACCGAGACCGCTCCGATGGTCGCCGTGCTCAGCTACGACACCGACTGGCACGAGCACTTCGAAACCTTCTTCCCCCACGCTCCGGAGCGCAAGGCGATGTTCGACGACAACGCCGAGATGCGCGCCGAGGTCGCCAAGAACAACGCATGGCTGCAGGCCGGATTCTTCATCGTGGCCGTCCGCGCCGTGGGCCTGCACGCCGGCCCCATGGGCGCCTTCGACGCAGCAGGCATCGACGAGGACTTCAACGCCGGAACCGCCAACCGCACCTTCATGGTGGTCAACGTCGGCAC
>NZ_JBNHHB010000312.1:0-4725 GCF_059091905.1 Arthrobacter sp. Dra40 | reverse complement strand
GCCGCATCTCCGCCGGGACCCACTTGCCGGCCAGCCCGAACACCGGTTCCACCGTGGCGATGCCCGGCAGCGAGTCCAGGTTGTCGCCCAGCGCCAGGACCTTGCCGGCCGGAGCTTCGCCGCGGCCGGTTTCCACACCGGCTATCCGGATCACATAGGTGGACAGCGGCAGGTCGATGCTGTCGCGGGTGCGCACCGGCGGCACCACAATGCCCAGCTCCATGGCGATCTTCCGGCGCAGCGCCCGCACCCGGGCCAGCAGGTCGTCGGAGGCCCCGGAGACCAGGTCCACCAGATCCGGTGCCAGCTGGATCTCCAGCGCATGCACCCGCATCTGTTCGATGAGGTCCTCGGTAGTCTCCGAAGCGGGAGCCAGCGCACCCGCTGCGGCGGCAGCGGCGTCGTCGTCCTTGGCTTTGGCAGCCTCCGTTGCCTTGAGCCGCTGAGCCATGAAGATCAGGGACGCGCCCACCAGGATAAACGGGATTTTGGGCATCCCCGGGATCAGGGCCAGCAGGATGGCCGCCCCGCCGGCGATCATCAGCGCCTGGCGGGACTGGGTCAGCTGGTCGGAGGCGTCGGAGCCCATTTCCGAGTCGGCATTCGACCGGGTCACGACCATGCCGGTGGACACGGCCATCAGCAGCGCCGGGATCTGCGTGACCAGGCCGTCGCCGATGGTCAGCAGGGTGTAGGTGCTGACGGCGTCACCAATCCCCATGCCGCGCTGCAGCATGCCGATGGCGATGCCGCCCACGATGTTGATGATGATGATGATGATGCCGGCGATCGCATCGCCCTTGACGAACTTGGACGCACCGTCCATGGCGCCGTAGAAGTCCGCTTCGGCGGACACCGCGGCACGGCGTTCGCGGGCCTGCGCGTCGGTGATCAGGCCGGCGTTCAGGTCGGCGTCGATGGCCATCTGCTTGCCCGGCATCGCGTCCAGCGTGAAGCGGGCGCCCACCTCGGCCACGCGTTCGGCGCCCTTGGTGACCACCACAAACTGGATGACCACCAGGATCAGGAACACCACCGCGCCGATGATGATCGAGCCGCCCACCGCCACATGGCCGAACGCCTCGATCACCTGCCCGGCGTAGCCGTCGCCGAGGACCAGCCGGGTGGACGCCACGTTCAGGCCCAGCCGAAACAGCGTGGCCACCAGCAGCAGCGACGGGAACACGGAGAAGTCCAGCGGCTTCTTCACGAACATCGTGGTCAGCAGGATCACCAGCGCCAGCAGGATGTTCACGATGATCAGCACATCCAGCAGTCCCGCGGGAATCGGCACCACCAGCAGCAGGATGATGCCCACCACGCCGATCGGGACGGCAAGCTTGGAGAGGTTGCGGTTCATCAGTCACCTCCGGGCGACAGTTGGGACAAGGCCCGTTGGCCTGGCCGGGTTGAAGCGTGGGCGGCAGCATCGGCGTCGGTCATTGCCGGCTCTGCCATGGTGTGGACGCCTGCGGATGTGCTGGCTGACGTGCCGCGGGCCTTGAGGCTCATGACGAACGCGAGCACGCGGGCCACGGCGTTGTAGAGCTCCATCGGGATTTCCTGCCCGATCTCGCAGGAGGCATGCAGCGCCCGGGCCAGCGGGACATCGCGCACCACCGGCACCCGGGTGGTTTCGGCCTCCTCGCGGATGCGGGCGGCAATGTTGCCGGCCCCCTTGGCCACCACGCGCGGCGCGGATTTTCCTGGTTCGTACTTCAGCGCCACAGCGTAGTGGATCGGGTTCACCAGCACGACGTCGGAGCCTCCCACCGCGGCGATCATGCGGTTCCGGCTCATCGCCAGCTGCCGCGAGCGCCGCTGCGACTTGATCAGCGGGTCGCCTTCGGAGTTCTTGTTCTCGTCGCGGACTTCCTTCTTGGTCATCCGGGTCTTCTTGCGGTTGCGCCGGATCACCACCATCACGTCCAGGGCAGCCAGGATCAGGCCGGCAATGATCGCCGTTTGCAGCAGGCCGGCGGTGCCGCCGGCCGCAGCTTCGAGCAGCGAGGCGATCGACAGCCCGCCTGCGGTCATCAGCACCGGGACCAGCCCCTGCACCACAAAGTACAGGGCCAGCCCCACCACCACTGTCTTCAGCAGGGCCTTGGCGCCCTGCCAGAGCGCCTGCATGCCGAACACCTTTTTGAGCCCGTTGACCAGGTTGAACTGCTGGGTCTCGGGCTTGAACTTCTTCCAATGGATGCCGCCTTGCAGGGCCGCTCCCGCGATGATGACGGCGACGACGGCCAGGAACATCGGCGTGAGCGTGTAGATGATGGTGCCCAGCCCGTCCTCCAGCGCCTTGACCACCAGCCCCGGGTCCGGCGACTGGATCATCCGCGTGACGGTGAACATCTGGTCGGTGCCGGCCTGTGAGGCGCGGCCGATGGTCATCGGCAGCATGAGCGCCGCTGCCCCCACGCCGAGCCAGGCCGTGAGGTCCTGGGATTTGGAGAGCTGCCCCTTTTGCCGGACCTCCTTCATCCGCTTGGGGGTGGCCTGCTCTGTCCGTTCTTCGGAGGTGTCCTGCGACATCTAGCCCACCCCCGTCAGCGCCGCCACGGCCTGCCCGGCCAGCGAGGAGACGATCCGCGGCAGCGCCACGAACACCACGCCCGCCAGCGTCAGGGTCAGGAAAATCTTCAGTGGGAAGCCCAAGGCAAACGCGTTCAGCGCCGGGGCCACCCGCGTGAGCAGGCCCAGTCCGGCGTCGGCCAGAAAGAGCACCACCAGCAGCGGTCCGGCAATCTGCACGGAGGCGAGGAACATCTGCGTGACCCCGGTGATGATCAGCTGCACGGGCTCCGCCAGATCCACTCCCCCGCCCAGCGGCAGCGCGGTGAAGCTGCGGGCCAACCCGCCGATGATCAGCTGGTAGCCGTCGGAGGCGAACAGCAGGGAAAGCGCGGCCATCTGGAACAGCCGGGTGAACTGGGCGCCATTGACCATCGACTGCGGATCAAACGCCTGCGCCATGGAAAAGCCGCCGAACAGGTCGATCAACGTGCCCGCGGACTGTACCGCGGAAAACACCACCAGCACCAGGAAGCCCAGCAGCGCACCGACCAGGATCTCCAGCACCAGCGCGCCGAAGAAGCCGGCCGTGCTCATCGGCTCGTAGCCGTTGGTCACCCGGGGCGAGACCGCCAGCGCCAGGCCGACGCCGAGCATCGCCTTGATCCGTGCAGGAATGGCGCCGTAGGAGAACGGCGGGGCAATCAGCAGGAAAGCCACCATGCGGACGCCTGCCAGCATGGTGGCCTCGATCCATGCCTGGTCGAGCGGGATGTTCATTATCCGCCGCCGAGCAGGCCGGGGATTTTCTCGAACATTTCGTGGGTGAAGGAGACCATCTCGGAGATCATCCAATGCCCGCACACCAGCAAGGCCACCGCCACGGCCACGGCTTTGGGCACGAAAGACAGCGTGATCTCCTGGATCTGCGTCATGGACTGCACTAAGGAGACGGCGAAGCCGACCACCAGCGCGGTAACCAGCACCGGGGCGGAGAGTTTGGCGGCGACCAGCAGGCCCTGCAGGCCGATGTCCAGAACAGCGTTTGTATCCACGGCTAGGTACCGTAACTTCCCACCAGGGCGGTGATGATCAGGCCCCAGCCGTCCACCAGCACGAACAGCAGGATCTTGAACGGCAGCGAAATCATCACCGGCGGGAGCATCATCATGCCCATGGACATCAGCGCCGAGGCCACCACGAGGTCGATCACCAGGAACGGCACGAAGATGACGAACCCGATGATGAACGCGGCGCGCAGTTCGGAGATCATGAACGCCGGGATCAGCGTCTGCAGCGGCACGGCTTCGGGGTTCTCGGGGTTGGGCAGGTCGGCGGCACGCATCATCAGCGCCAGGTCTTCCTCGCGCGTATGCGCCAGCATGAAGTTCTGCAGCGGCGCGGCAGCGGCGCCCACCGCGTCCCCGAAGGTTGTGGTCCCTTCCATGTACGGCTGGACGCCCAGCTCGTTCACCTGGGTCAGCACCGGCCACATGATGAACAAGGACAGGAACAGCGCCAGACCGGCCAGCACCTGGTTCGGCGGGATGGAGGGCAGGGACAGGGCGTTCCGGGTCATGGCCAGCACCACGAAGATTTTGGTGAAGGACGTCATCATGAGCAACAGCGCCGGGGCCACCGACAGCAGTGTGATCCCCAGCAGTGTGATGACGGCGGACGACGGCGTGCCGTTGGGTCCGTTGATTTCCACCGAGAACCCGCCGTCACCGTCGGGCGAGCCTGGTTCCGTGGGGGCCAGCGGGTCAACCGGAGGCACCGGGGCCACCGGCGAGGCGAAAGCCGACGGGGCGTCGAGGAGGGCGGCGGCTACGGCAAAGAGCACTGCCAGCAGTAATGCCAGTAGCGCTGCGGTGGCCAGACGGGGCCAGCGGCCTGCCGTCGGGGCCAGAGTGCCGGTGCTTCTCAACGCGAACGGACCTGCTTCAGGGCTTCGGCGGTTTGTTTCCACGTGGACGGGGACAGGATGGAACCGGCCAGCGGAGAATCCGGCACCTGCTCCTCCCCGGCTGCCGGCCGGGATGCACGGCGGCCGGAGCGCGCAGAGCGGCGCCCGCCGTCGATCGGATACAGCCCGGCACGCGGGGTTTCGGCCTCGTTGCCGGCTGGCACTGCAGGCGAGCCGGACGAGCGGGGCGGGGCGGCGCCGTCGTACTCTGCCGGACGGGCCGTTTCGGTGACACGCGGTGC
>NZ_JBNHHB010000311.1:0-4780 GCF_059091905.1 Arthrobacter sp. Dra40 | reverse complement strand
GCTGGCGGTGCGGGTCCACGTGCTCCTCGACGGCCGAGTGGCGCTGGCCCACGCTGGTGAACGCGACCGTGGCGAACATCATGAGCACGAAGAGCGTCATAAAACCGACGCCGACTGCCCAGGCGGGCACCGGCAGTTCGACATGGGCGGCTTCGCTGGCCACGAGCGTGGCGCCGAGGACCTGAGACAGCATGATTCTCCCTTGAGGTTCTTCTGATCCGGCCGCACGCTGGCGGCCGGGGTATGGCTTCCTACTCATGGTACGCGTTCCGGCAACGGAACCGTGATTCGGCCGGGCGCAGGACCGCCCGGCGCAAGGCTTAGTCGCGGACCTGGCCGTCGCCCTGGACGATCCACTTGGTGGTGGTGAGTTCCCGAAGCCCCATCGGACCGCGGGCATGCATCTTCTGCGTGGATATGCCCACTTCGGCACCCAGGCCCAGCTCTCCGCCGTCGGTAAACCGGGTGGAAGCGTTGACGATCACCGCAGCCGAATCGATTTCGGCAATGAACTTCTCGGCGTGGCGCAGATCGTTGGTAATAATCGCCTCGGTGTGGCCGGTCGTCCAGGTGCGGATGTGCCTCAACGCATCATCAAGGGAGTCAACCATGGCCACCGCCAGGTCCAGGTCCATGTACTCGCGGCCCCAGTCCTCGTCGGTGGCGGGTTGGGCCTCGACGCCTGACGGCAGCGCCGCCGCCACACGCTGGTCCACATGAAGCCTTACGCCGGCACCGGCAAGCGCCGCCAGAACGTCTGCCGTGGCCGCGGCATCGCGGTGCACCAGCAGCGTCTCGACGGTATTGCAGACCGAGGGGCGCTGGGTCTTGGCGTTGAGCAGGATGTCCACGGCCATCTCCGTGCCGGCCGATTCGTCCAGATAGATGTGGACGTTGCCTTCGCCGGTTTCGATCACCGGCACCTTGGCGTTGTTCACCACGGACTGGATCAGCTCGCGGCCGCCGCGCGGAATCAGCACGTCCACCAGGCCGCGGGCCTGCATGAGCGCGTTGGCGCCGTCGCGGCCGTAGTCGTCCACGCTCTGCACGGCGTCGGCGGGCAGGCCCACGCGGTCCAGCGCGTCGCGGATGATGCCCAGCAGGGCAACATTCGTGTGCCGCGCCGCGCTGCCGCCGCGCAGGATCACGGCATTGCCGCTCTTGAGCGCCAAGCCGGCGATATCAACCGTGACGTTCGGGCGGGCCTCGTAAATGGCCGCCACGACACCCATCGGAACGTGGACCTGGCGCAGCCGCAGTCCGTTCGGCAACGTCTGACCGCGCATCACGGTGCCCACCGGATCCGGCAGCGCGGCCAGGTTCTCCAGCGCAGCGGCCAGTCCGTCGATGCGTTTGAGGTCGAGGGTCAGCCGGTCCAGCAGTGCGGCGCTGGTGCCATTTGCCTTGCCTTCGTCCAGATCCCGGCGGTTGGCCTGCAGCACCAAATCGCGCTTTCCGACCAAGGAGTCGGCGATCTCCCGCAGCGCCTTGTCCTTCCACGCCCGGTTGGCGCGGGCCATCCGGCGGGCGGCGTTCCGGGACCGTCCGGCGATCACCTCCACTGCGGCAGTGGCATCCGGCTTCTGGCTGTCCTGGGACGCTTCGGCCGCGGACTGGGAAGAGGCTGTCTGGGTCATACCCTCGATTTTAGCCGGTGGGCCATGCGAAGCACGACGACGGAGGTCACGTTACGCTGCCGCGGCGGCTGCCGTCGTGGTTTAGAGCAGGACCAAATCGTCCACGTGGATGACTTCCCGTTCGTACTGCCGCCCAAGCGACGCCGCTAGCTCCTTGGTGGAGCGGCCGAGCATGCGCGGGAGTTCGTAGGACGAGAAGTTGACCAGGCCGCGGGCAACGATGCGGCCGTCGCCATCGGCCAGTTCCACCGGGTCCCCCGGCTCAAAGTCGCCTTTGACCGAGACGATGCCGGCCGGCAGCAGTGACCGGTGCTTCTCGCGCACGGCCTGCACGGCGCCGTCGTCGAGCACCAGCCGGCCCTGGACGGAGGCCAGATGCGCCAGCCAGAGCAGCCGCGGCGGCCGTCGGGTGCCGCTGACCGCGAACCAGGTTCCGATGTCCTCGCCGGCCAGCGCCCGCGCGGCGTTCGGGGTGGAGGTGACCAGTGCCGGGATGCCCGAAGCGGCGGCGATGCCGGCGGCCTCCACCTTGGTCATCATGCCGCCGGTGCCGACGCCCGCGGCGCCGGTGCGGCCGATGTTCACGCCGTCCAGATCCTGGGGGCGGGCCACCAGCGGGATCCGCTGGGCGCCGTCTTTCGGCGGGCCGTCGTAGAGCGCGTCCACGTCGGAGAGCAGCACCAGCGCGTCGGCCTTGACCAGGTGGGCCACCAGGGCGGCCAGCCGGTCATTGTCGCCGAAGCGGATTTCGTGCGTCGCCACGGTGTCGTTCTCGTTGACCACGGGGACGACGCCGAGGTGCAGCAGCCGGTGCATGGCCCGGTACGCGTTGGCGTAATGCTGGCGCCGCATCAGGTCCTCGGCGGTCAGCAGCACCTGGCTCACCGTAATGCCCCGGGCACCGAAGGCCTGCGTGTAACGGGCCATCAGCAGGCCCTGGCCCACGCTGGCGGCAGCCTGCTGGGTGGCCAGGTCGCGTGGCCGGCGCCCCAGGCCCAACGGGGCCAGGCCTGCCGAGATGGCGCCGGAAGAGACCAGAATGATTTCGGTGCCGGCGTTGCGGCGTGCCGAGAGCACTTCCACCAGGGACAACAGAGCCTCTTCGGAAATGCCCCCGGCCACGGAGGTCAGCGAGGACGAACCGACCTTGACCACCAGACGCCCGGCCGTGGCCAGCAGGGTCCGGTCGGCCACCGTGGCCGGCTCAGAGGTCATCGTCGTCGTCACTGTCTTCCTTTGCGGTCCAGATGCCGGACTTGCGCTCGGACTCCATCTCGGCGCGCGCGGCGGCCTTGGCGTCCTTGCGCTCCTGGTGCTGTTCGCGCTTCTCCTCGCGCGTGGGCCGGATGTATTCCATCAGGCGCAGGTCGGTGCCGCGCGGGGAGGACAGCAGCTCGGCGCCGGCCGCCATCGTCGGTTCCCAGTCGAAGACCACGGCATCGTCCTCGCCGATCACTACCGTGTCCCCCGGGCGGGCGCCGGACTTGAACAGCTGGTCCTCGACGCCCAGCTTGGCCAGCCGGTCGGAGAGATAGCCCACGGCCTCGTCGTTGTTGAAGTCGGTCTGCTGGACCCAGCGCACCGGCTTCTCGCCGAGCACCCGGAAGAGCGGCTCGAGGTTCTTTTCCTCGCGCCGGATGGTAAAGCCCCGCTCATTGACGGAGCGCGGACGCAGCACAGCCGGGGCGACCTTCGGCGGCGCAGCCTTGACCTCGGCGCGCGCGGCAGCGACGATCCCCGCCATGGCGAAGCCCAATTGGCGCAGTCCCTCGTGGCTGGAGGCGGAGACTTCGAAGACCTTGTAGCCGCGCTTTTCCAGCTCGGGGCGCACGAACTCGGCCATATCACGGCCATCGGGCACGTCCACCTTGTTCAGCGCCACCAGCTTGGGTCGCTCGTTGAGCGGGACCACGTCGCCGTCGGCACCGGCGTAGCTCATGTCCACCGCGTACTGTTCGAGTTCCCGCTCGATAATCTCCAGATCGGAGAGCGGGTTGCGGTCGGCTTCCAGTGCCGCACAGTCCAGCACGTGAACCAAGGCGGCGCAGCGCTCAACGTGGCGCAGGAAATTGTGGCCCAGGCCCTTGCCTTCGCTGGCGCCTTCGATCAGTCCGGGCACGTCGGCGATCGTGAAGCGGGTGTCGCCGGCCTGGACCACGCCGAGGTTCGGCACGAGCGTGGTGAACGGGTAGTCGGCGATCTTCGGCCGGGCGGCAGACATGGCTGCGATGAGGCTCGATTTGCCCGCGGACGGGAAGCCCACCAGTGCGACATCGGCGATGGACTTCAGTTCCAGGACGATGTCCCGCTCGTCTCCGGGGATGCCCAGCAAGGCGAACCCGGGCGCCTTCCGCTTGGCCGATGCCAGCGCGGCATTGCCCAGCCCGCCCTGGCCGCCGGCTGCGGCCACGAACTCGGCTCCGTCGCCCACCAGGTCGGCGATCACGTCGCCGTTCTTGGTCTTGATCACAGTGCCGTCCGGCACGGGCAGCACCAGCGTGGCGCCGTTCTTGCCGTTCCGCCAGTCCCCCATCCCCGGGCCGCCGTTGGTGGCGTGCCGGTGCGGGGCGTGGTGGTAGTCCAGCAGCGTAGTGGTCTGGGCGTCCACGCGCAGGATCACATCGCCGCCATTGCCGCCGTTGCCGCCGTCGGGCCCGCCCAGGGGCTTGAACTTTTCGCGCTTGACGGAGACGCATCCGTGGCCACCGGATCCGCCGGATACGTGCAGGACTACCCGGTCAACGAATGTTGCCACGTGATCGATCTCCTCTGTGCGGTGGGCTGAACCGAAACGGCCCACCAGTGATTCTAGTCTGGTTAAAACACCAGTGAGGCGGACCGTCGGCCCGCCTCACTGGAAAGCTGTTTGCTGCTGTGGATTACTCCCCAGCGGCAGCCACGATGTTGACGACGCGGCGTCCGCGGCGGGTACCGAACTCAACGGCACCGGCCTCAAGGGCGAACAGCGTGTCGTCGCCGCCACGGCCAACGTTGGCGCCGGGGTGGAAGTGGGTACCGCGCTGGCGGACGATGATTTCGCCGGCCGAAACAACCTGGCCACCGAAGCGCTTCACGCCAAGGCGCTGTGCGTTGGAGTCGCGACCATTGCGAGTGGAGCTCGCACCCTTCTTATGTGCCATCTG
>NZ_JBNHHB010000310.1:0-4796 GCF_059091905.1 Arthrobacter sp. Dra40 | reverse complement strand
ATGACGGCCATTCACACATGAGGTTCTCAATGTCAGTTTCATCCGGATACGTCCACATCTCCGTCCGCAACGCACAGAACCGTGCGGCCGCCGCCCAACGTCAGGCAGCCGGACAGCACCCGCAGTTTGGCGGGCAGCCGTCGCACCCGGGGGAGCAGCAGGCCTACCGCGTGCTGCGCGCGGTCCCGGGCCAGTACGACGCCGGTGCCTCCAATCCCACGACGGCCCCCACGCCCGTGGTCACCCCCAATGGAATTCCCGGCCCGCAGGCGGTGTCGAATGACACCGTTGCCCGCGGGTTCGTTCTCTACGTGGGCCTGGATGAGGAAGCCGCCGCCGCGCAGGGAACCACGCTGAGCAAGCTGGCCTCCCAAGTGCGTGCCTACGTCCAGTCGCTGGCACCGGACGCCCAGACCCACGGGGCGGTGGCGCTGGCTCCTGCCGACGCTCCGGGAGAGAACATCGAGGTGGTCCGCCAGGCCCTGGGCGACCCGACCGCCGGCCGCCGTCCGCGCACGCCGGCCGTGGAGATCCAGCGCCAGCCGCAGGCCTCGCACGCCAGTCGTCCCAGCGGTGTCCTGATCGATCTGTCCCGCCGCGAAGTGCACCTGGACGGGGAGACCCTGAACCTGACGTTCAAGGAATTCGAACTGCTCAATTACCTGGTGGAGAACGCCACCCGCACCGTGGGCCGCGAAGAGCTGCTTTCCGGGCTGTGGAAGAACGCCGAGGAAGTTCCGAACGAACGCACCATCGACGTCCACATCCGCCGGCTGCGCTCCAAGCTGGGCCGGCTGGCCAACACGGTGCGCACGGTCCGCGGCCAGGGCTACCGGTTCTACGAGCACCCGGAAGTAGTGGTCTGGGCCGCGCCGGAGTACTCCATCTAGGTTCTGCCTGCCTAGTCTGGCTCGCCTCCGCGTCCGCGCTAGAGCCCGTATTCTTCGAGGAGGCGGAGCCAGACTTCGCTGATGGTCGGGTAGGCAGGCACCGCATGCCAGAGCCGGTCGAGCGGGACCTGGCCGACGACGGCGATGGTGGCGGCGTGCAGCAACTCACCCACGCCGGGTCCGGCCAAGGTCATGCCAACCAGAACCTTGCGGTCCTCGTCCACCAGCATCTGCGCCCAGCCTTGGTAGCCGTCGGCAAACAGCGAGGAACCGGCGACGGCGATGGGCAGCTGCGTGGCGGAGACGTTGAGACCCCGTTCCCTGGCCTCATCTTCGGACAATCCGACCGAGGCGAGTTCCGGATCGGTGAACACCACCGAGGGCACGGCCGCGTCATCGGCCGTGCTGGCATACCGGCTCCAGGGAGCGGGGTCCTCCTCCGGGCCGTCTCCCAGTTCGCCGGTTGCGCGGGCGGCAATCGCATCTCCGGCTGCCCGGGCCTGGTATTTGCCTTGATGCGTCAGCTGGGCCTTGCCGGCCGCATCGCCCACCGCGTACAGCCAGCCACCGTCCACGCCGGCGACGCGTCCGCTCGAGTCCACTGTGAGCCGCGACGGCTCCAGTCCCAGCTCCTCCAGGCCGAGTCCCGAAAGGGCCGGGTGCCGGCCGGTGGAGACCAGCAGCTTTGCGCCGGTAACGGTGTCTTGTGTTCCGGTCTCCCCGTCCGAACCTGCCGCTGTCAGCCCAAGGGTGACTCCGCCGTCGTGCGCCTCCACGCGCTCCGTTGCGGTGTGCAGCCGGAGCCGTACGCCGTCCCGGCGGAGTCCGGCTTCCACCAGCCGCCTCGCGGGTTCGGGGAACTTCGCCAGCAGGTCCCCGCGCGCCACCAGCGTGACCTCGGTGCCCAACCGGGCGTACGCCTGGGCCAGCTCGCAGCCGGAGACGCCCCCGCCCAGCACCAGCAGGCTCTGCGGGACTTCCTGGGCCGCGGTGGCCTCCCGGGTTCCCCAGAAGTCGACGCCGTCCACCCCGTCAATCGGTGGCACGGTTGGTGCAGATCCGGTGGCCAGCACGACGGCGTGGCGCGCGGCCAAGCGCGTCTGCGTACCGTCGTCGGCGGTGACGGTCACTGCACGGGGGCCATCGAGGCGGGCGGTGCCGCGGATCAATTCGATGCCGGCCCCGTTCACCCACTCCACCTGCGAGGTGTCGTCCCAGCCGGAAGCGAAGGAATCCCGGCGGGCCAGCACTGCCTGCGGGTCCGGACCGCCGGTCACGGCCTGGGCCGCCCCCTTGACGCTGCGCGCGGCCTGCAGCGCGGTGCCGGGACGGAGCAAGGCCTTGGACGGCATGCAGGCCCAGTAGGAGCACTCGCCGCCCACCAGCGCGGACTCCACCAAGATGGTCTTCAGCCCGCCGCGGGTGGTGCGGTCCGCCACATTCTCACCTGCCGCACCCGCTCCTAGCACCACGACATCCGGTTCCAGCGTCAGCTCAGCCATATCCTGAGCCTTGCACCGCGCCGGAGCAGTGGCAAGGGCCGCACTACACTCGTGGTGTGAATGACCACCACGTGAAGAAGCTGATGATCATGCGCCATGCCAAGGCGGCCTGGCCGCTGGGCGTCGAGGACCACGAACGGCCGTTGGCCCAGCGCGGCCACGACGAGGCGCCGCTGGCCGGACGCTGGATGGTGGAGCACGGTTCCATCCCGGACTTCATCCTGTGCTCGTCGGCGCTGCGCACCCGCCAGACCTGCACCTGGGTGTGCAGCGAACTGGGCGAGAAGGCGCCGACGCCGATGCTCTCCGACGAGCTCTATGACGCGACGGCGGTGCGGGTCCTGGCCGAGATCAACCAGTTGCCGGACACGATCACCTCGCTGCTGGTGATTGCCCATATGCCCGCCGTGCAGGACTTGGCAATGCGCCTGGCGTCGGTGGACTCGGTCGAGGAGGCCGTGATGGACATGGCCTCCCACTATCCGACCTCGGGCCTGACGGTCATGCAGCACAGCAAGAGTTGGGCAGAGCTAGACGGACGCGACTCCGCTATCACCGATTTCGTCGTGCTGCGCTGACAGAGCCCTGTCCGGCCACGGGCTGAGGCTCGGGAACGTATCCGCCTACACGTTGACGCTCGGGAACGTATCCGCCTACACGTGGATTCGCCGGAGCTTGTCCGGGTTCCGGATGAGGAAGATCTCCTGGACCAAGCCGCCATCGATCCTGAACCCCGCCACCGTGTCCACTGCACCGTTCGCATCGACGGCGACCAAGGCGGGCAGACCGTTAACCTCGGCAACGCGGAGCTGGAAGGGAGTGTCCGGATTGCTGGTGACGCCGAGCAGGAAGCGCAGCACCTTCTCCACGCCAAGGATCGGCCGCAGGGCCGCGGTCTTCTGTCCGCCGCCGTCGCTGGTCAGCACGATGTCCGGCGCCAGCAGGCCCAGCAACGGCTCGACATTCCCGGTGTTGGCGGCCTGCAGGAACCGCTCGGTGATTTGTCGGTGCAGGGCAGGATCCACTTGGTTCCGGGCCTGCCGGCTGGCCACATGGGCACGGGCACGCGACATCAGCTGCCGCACCGCTGCCGGAGAACGGTCCAGCGTCCGGGCAATTTCCGGCGCCTGATAGCCGAAGACCTCGCCGAGGATGTAGGCGGCACGCTCCAAGGGAGACAGTTGTTCCAAGACCACCAGCATGGCCAGCGAAACGTCGTCCGCGAGGACCGCGGCGTCGTCCGGCGACGGAGCGGCCTGGGCAGCCGGCAGGGAGCTGACGGGCTCGGGCAGCCAAGGCCCGACGTAATGTTCGCGGCGGCGTTGCTGGGTGCGGATCTGGTTCAGCGCCAGGTTGGTCACCGTCCGCAGCAGGAAGGCGCGCGGCTCCCGGACGTGGTCCTGCGGCACATCGGAAAACCGCAGCCACGCGTCCTGCAGGACGTCCTCGGCGTCGGCGGCGCTGCCCAGGAGCCGGTAGGCGGCGCCGAAGAGAAGCCCACGGTGCTGTTGGAATACGGCAAGGTTCGCCTCCGTCGTCGTCATGTCAGCCCCCTATGCTGCAGGTTTCCTTGAAGCCCTGGCTGGTTAATCCCAAGGCGGAGTTGACCCTCGACCGCTGGTTCTCCACCCCGATCAGGTAGGTCAGTTCCGCCAGCTGGGCCGGATCCAGATGTTGCTTCAGCCTTTCCACCAGGTCGTCGGTGACAGCCGGCGGGGTAGCGGTCATGGCCTCGGCATATCCAAGCACGTCGCGTTCCAGCTGAGTGTAGACGGTCGCAGAGTGCCAGTGTGGGATTGCCCGCAGCTTTAGTGGGTCCACGCCCTGGTGGTGGAATTCCCAGTACCCAAAATCCATGCACCAGCTGCAACCGATCGCGGCAGCGGACCCCATGACGGCCAGGGCCTTGAGGACGGGCGGCACCGTGTTGAACCCGCCGATGGCACTTTCGTGCCGCAGCCAGGCAAACAGCACACGGCGGTTGTGCATCATCGCCAGGCCGGGATCCAGGACCTTGCCGTACTTGCGCTTGCTGTAGCCGGCCATGATCCTCAGCAACAGACCGGGGGAGTGGTCCAAATCGATGCGTGCCATGCTTTCCTCCTTGTCGAGGCCCTAATCGCGGGGGAGACAAGGAAGACACCGCAGCCGCAGCGAGTGTGACAGGGTACCCACTGCAGCGAGTGGGGAACGGAACCTGGGGGGCGGCACGACGGGCAGGGGTGTGAGCGGGCTGCGAGTTCGCCGCACGGCGGGGTGCGCGCAAACAAAAAAGCAGCCCGGTCGGTGACCGGACTGCTTTTTCTTTGGTGCGCCCAGAGGGATTCGAACCCCCGGCCTTCTGTTCCGTAGACAGACGCTCTATCCAGCTGAGCTATGGGCGCTTGGCCTCGCGGCCGGATAC
>NZ_JBNHHB010000309.1:0-4797 GCF_059091905.1 Arthrobacter sp. Dra40 | reverse complement strand
CCGACCGTGCCGCCGGTGGGCACGGCGTCGCCCAAGGCTTTGACCGGGACCACGGCGCGCACGCGGAGCAAGGGACAGTCGCGGCGCCAGGCCAGGGCCGGACGGCGGCAGGCCAGGGCCGGACGGCGGCGGGCCAGGCCGGGGCAGCGCACGGCCGGGCCGGCGCGGAGTCCACGCCGCCGTTTACCGGACGCCCCCGCGAGAGCGATCCGGTGGACCCCCGCGATCTGTAGCCGCCGGACGCAGCTGAAGCCGCGCCTGCAGCGGGCGTGGCTCAGGCGGGACGGTCGAGGTCCGGTGCGGAGAAGGTGTCGCACCGGCTGGCATCCCCGGTCTCATAACCATGCAGGAACCAGCGTTGCCGCTGCTCGCTGGAGCCGTGGGTCCACGTGTGGGGATTGACTTGCCCGGTGGCGGTTTGCTGGATGCGGTCATCGCCCACGGCGGCCGCGGCGGAAAGGGCGTCCTGCAGGTCCTGCTGCGTCAGCGGTTGCATGAATGGTTTCCCTGTCCGTTCATCGATTTGCTCGGTGGCATTGCCCGCCCACACACCGGCGTAGCAGTCGGCCTGGAGTTCCACCCGGACGGCGCCGGATACGGGGCCCTGCGGATCCCGCTGGGCGTAACCGATCGCCCCTGTCAGATTCTGGATGTGGTGGCCGAACTCGTGCGCGACCACGTACTCCTCGGCCAGCGGGCCGCCGTTCGCACCAAACCGGGTGGTCAGGTCGGAGAAGAAGCCGGTGTCAAAATACGCCGTCTGGTCGCGAGGGCAGTAGAACGGGCCAACGGCACTGCTCGCTGAGCCGCAGCCGGTGCTGACCCCGCCGTCGAAAAGGACCGTCTGGGGTGCCGGATACCTCATGTTGAACTGGGGGAGGTAGCCGGCCCAGAAGTCGTTCAAGCTGTTGACGGTGCCGACGATGCGGCAATCGGTGCGCTCGTTGGCGTCCGCCCCGGTGCGGCATTCCTGCTGCAAGCCCGTGCCGCCTGCCTGCTGCTGTTCGCCGCTGTCCAGGCCAAACCCCTGCAACAGTTCGGCCGGCACGCCCAGCAGGCTTGCAATGAGAACCAGCAGCCCGCCGCCCCCGATGGCGATCTTGCCGCCCAGGCCGCCGCGGCGGTCCTGCACTTGTGACGTATCCAGTTGAGAACCGCGGTTGAAACTCATCCGCCAAGGATAGCTGTCCTGTGCCGAGACGAAGGGGAGTGGCGGCCCGCGGCCAGCCGGTAGACTGGAAAGGCTGATTTCCGCCCGTCCTGTCCGGGCGGCGCCCGGACATCCCGTTCCCACACCCCAACTGATTCCTGTCGAGAGGCTTCCACTGTGATTACCGTCAACGATCTTGAGCTGCGTGCCGGAGCCCGTCTGCTCATGGAGGCGGTCTCCTTCCGTGTGGACAAGGGCGACAAGGTGGGACTGGTGGGCCGCAACGGCGCCGGGAAGACCACACTGACCCGTGTACTGGCCGGGGAAGGCATTCCTGCCTCAGGGACGGTCTTGCGCAGCGGCGAGGTGGGCTACCTGCCGCAGGATCCCCGGACCCCGGACATGGAGCAGTTGGCCCGGGACCGGATTCTTTCGGTTCGCGGCCTTGACGTAGTCACCCGCAAGCTCCGCGACGCGCAGACGGACATGGCCAGCGCCGACGCGGAAGTCCAGGCCAAGGCTATGCGCCGGTACGACCGGCTGGAGGCCGAGTTCATTTCCGGCGGCGGCTACGCGGCCGAAGCCGAAGCTGCCGCCATCTCCTCCAACCTGGCGCTGCCGGAGCGGATCCTGAACCAGCCCCTGCGTACCCTGTCGGGCGGCCAGCGCCGCCGCGTGGAGTTGGCCCGCATCCTGTACTCCGGTGCCGAAACCATGCTCCTCGACGAACCGACCAACCACTTGGACGCCGATTCCATCAGTTGGCTGCGGGAGTTCCTCAAGAACCACCAGGGCGGCCTGATCGTGATCAGCCACGACACCGGGCTGCTCGAAGCCACCGTCAACAAGGTGTTCCACTTGGACGCCAACCGCGCCACCATCGACATCTACAACATGAACTGGAAGCGGTACCTGTCCCAGCGCGAGACCGACGAGCGGGCCCGCAAGCGTGAGCGCGCCAACGCTGAAAAGAAGGCACAGGTCCTGATGGACCAGGCGAACAAGATGCGGGCCAAGGCGACCAAGGCGGTGGCAGCCCAGAACATGGCCAAACGCGCCGAACGGTTGCTCAGCGGCCTGGATGAGGTGCGGGCCCAGGACAAGGTGGCTGCCCTCCGGTTCCCCGACCCGGCGCCCTGCGGCAGGACCCCGCTCACCGCCGAGGGTCTCAGCAAGTCCTACGGGTCGTTGGAGATTTTCACGGATGTGGATTTGGCCATCGACCGGGGCTCGCGCGTGGTCATCCTGGGCTTGAACGGCGCCGGAAAGACCACACTGCTGCGCATGCTCGCGGGCGTGGACACCCCCGACACCGGCGATGTCCTGCCCGGCCACGGCTTGAAGATCGGCTACTACGCGCAGGAACACGACACGTTGGACGTGGAACGGACAGTGCTGGAGAACATGCGCACAGCCGCTCCGGATTTGCAGGATGCCGAGGTGCGCAACATCCTCGGCTCGTTCCTGTTCTCAGGCGACGACGTTAACAAGCCCGCCGGGGTGCTGTCCGGCGGTGAGAAGACCAGGCTCGCCTTGGCGACCATTGTCGCGTCCTCGGCCAACGTGCTGCTGCTGGATGAGCCGACGAATAACCTGGACCCGGCGAGCCGCGCAGAAATCCTCGGGGCCCTGCGCAATTACAGCGGGGCGGTCGTCATGGTGAGCCACGACGAAGGCGCGGTCGAAGCGCTGAACCCGGAACGCGTTGTCCTGTTGCCCGATGGCGTCGAAGACCTCTGGAACGAGGACTACCTGGACCTGGTCACGCTGGCCTGATTCCGGGTGCTGCCTCGTACCGCCATTGCACAGCGCTTAGACACCTCCCTCGTTCCTCGGTCGGCGATGCGCGCCTTAGCAATGACGGTTGAGGCAGCGCAGCAGCCAGCAGCTAATCGTCCTGGCTGAGCAGGGAGCCGTCGGTGCGGAACCCCTGGGCGTCCAACAGGGCGTCTTCCTCTTCTTCGGCCGTTGGCCGCTTCCGCTGGCGCTTTGGGGCTGCGGCGCGCGGCGCCGGATTCGCCTGGTGGAAGCCGCTCAGTGCCTCCTCTTCCTCGGTGTGCCGGCTGTGGTGGGCCTGCTGCCGGGCTGCATAGCCGTAGCCGACGAACAGTAAGACGCCGAAGGCGTACCACTGCATCGAGTAGGACAGGTGGGGGCCTTCGTCGATGGCTGGTTTGGGGATCTGCACGGGTTGGACCGAGGCGGCGGGCGATTCCGCCGCCATCAGACCGTAGCTGCCGGTATGGACGGGGTAGGGGAGCTCTGCCGCGTAGGCGTCCAAGTTAATGGAGGCGAGCTGGCCTTCCGGCGCCCCGCGGCTGACCGCGCCTTCGCCGGGCTTGACGCGGGCGACGACGGTGACCTCGCCATCCGGAGCAGCGGGGATGGTATCCGGGTGGCCGGCTTGGTTGTTGCCGATGGGAAGCCAGCCCCGGTCCACTACGACGGCGCTGCCATCCTTAAGGCGCAGCGGGACAAGCACTTCGTAACCCGGCCGTCCGTTCAGGGGGCGGTTCCGCACGATCCGCTGCCCCGCGTCGTCGTACTCGCCGGTGAGGACCACCGGCGTCCATTCCCTCGACTCGTCGGCAGTGGCAAAGATGTCCGGCACTTTGCTGAACGGCACCGGCTTGGCGTCGTAATTGGTCTCCACAGCAGCAATGACGTTGCGGGCCTGGTCCCGGCGGTCCATCTGCCAGTTGCCCAGCACGACGCAGAGCGCGGCCAGCAGGGCAACAATCAGCAGCCAGCCCAGCCATTTGGCGCTGAGCAGGAAACGGTAGGACATTCAGACACTGCTTTCCGGTGTGGAGGATTCTGCCAAGGGCAACGTTTCGCGCCAGAGGCTGCGCTGGACCAGATAATCCTGCAGCCATTCCCGGTGTCCGCCGCAGGCAAGCCAGATTTTGCGGCGCTCCGGAGTGTGGATCTTCGGGTTGTTCCACAGCAGCTGCCACTGCGCGTCTTGACGGCAGCCCTTCCGGGAACAGACAGGGGAGCCGGCCGCTGCTCCGCCGCCGAGCTGGTCCAAGAGGTTCACGCAGCCGCCCTCCGCTGGCGCCGCTTGGTCACGGGGCTCAGGTTTCCGAGAAACGCGGACGGCTGGTCATCGACGTGGCTGCCGTCGGGCGCAGGAACGTCTCCTCCGGCGGGACCGTTGGCTGCGGCGGGAGCGTCGCCTGGGTCCGGAGCTTGGGCTTGGCTTGAAGGGCCCTGGCGGGGCGATGTGGTCCCGGCATCGGCTGTGCGGGGCGTGCCCGGTCCGGCGTCGTCGATGAGTTCCCCCGTGAGGACTTCATCGGTGCCGGCATCGGTCCCGCCGCTGGCGGGCGCTTCCAGTTCCAGGTGCGGGGCCTCGTCCAGCAAGGCAGCACTGTGCTCGAGATGAGATTTGTCGCTGCCGCCGTTGGCGATGATGACGGCGATCCACGGCAGGAACACGGCGCCGGCCACAAAGAACCAGCGGAACCAGCTATCGATGAAGAAGAAGAGCAGCAAACAGGCCAACCGGATACCCATGGCGAGCGTGTACTTAACCATGCGCCGGTGCATTTCATCGGTGTGGCTTTCAGGGACGTCCGTAATGCTCAGGACTTCGGGTTTCTCGTCAGGTTGCTTGCTCATCACACTCCATCAGCGCTGTATCA